>JBBAPY010000272.1:0-3815 GCA_040400635.1 Rhodoferax sp. | reverse complement strand
TATTTGAAAGTCGCGACTATATTAAAAAGTGATGTGGTTTGGTCGAACTTTGTGCTCAATGTGCCCCGAGATAACACCCCTCGGCTGGCTCCCCATCCACCTCAACACCTTCTTCGCTGCAAAGCGCAGCAATCAAGGCAAAAAGTAAAACAGTTCGCACTGCAAATAAAGAAGCCGCCAACCACAGAGGGTTGGCGGCTTTGAATTTTGTATTTTTATGCTTTGGATGAACCCACTAAAACAAGCGGAGGTCAAACCTAAAGGGATAGCGCTCAATTTTGAGCAATACCCTGCCGAAATCGGCGTGCGCTGGGTTTATCAACAGATTCATCTCCAATGGCTCGATCAAAGAGGGCACCCAGAGCCCTAGGCTGGCCATCGATTCAAGCCAGGCTAAGCCAAACGCTTGTGTTGCTGCCTCATTGCTTTGCCAGTCGGCGGGCAGTCCTAAATCGCTCGCTGCCATAAGGAGGCTGTCATCTGGGATTGCCAGTTGCATCAAGGCCTGGTTTTTTGGATGGGCACCATTGCTGTGAACGCGTTTTTCCAACTGACACAGCGCACGGTTAGACGCCGCATAAACGACTTGCTGCGCACCCTTGACATGCCATCGGCCATTGCCCAAGGTCGATCCAAAACCCAGCTTGGAGAGAACAGCAGAGGAGGGCAGTGCGGGGTTTTCGCAAAATCCAATGCGCCAGACCGTGGTCAAACGACGCCGCCGTATCGGACCGCAATCAGGATGTCTTTCACACGCTGTGCACCGTAACTGGTTTTGGCCAACTCCAGTGGGCTGTCGCCATCCAGCATGGGGTGAGGGCGGCGCAGCCAAGCGGAGGCTTCTTCTTCCGTCTCAAAGGTGTCGGTGGCCATTTGCCCAAGTTCCAGTAAACGCAACACGCTTTCAGCCGAATGGATGGGCAGCAGTTGCCCTTTGGCAGCTCGGCGGTTGGCGGTGCTGCGGTCCAGATCAAGGTACTCTGCAATCACCCCTTTGCCCAGCCCAAGGTAATCGCCCAGCGGTCCAATGGCTTGACTGGAAATGCCGCGTTTGAGGAGCTTGCAGGCCCCAGCGCTGGAAAGGCTGGCCAGACGTGTGCCCACCATAACGCGTGTGGAAACTGGCAGCGATTCGTGGGTGTCTGGGGCGTCCAGCATGGCCCACAGGGCCGAGAGCGCAGCGCTGCGAGGGGTGGTGTTGGCAGAAACGATTTGTGTATTCATGGCGCAATTACACCATGCCACCGAAGCAATTGCAACGAATTGAACTGATTCAGTATTGCTATAGGCGTAAAAAAATTCAAGAGCAAGCACCCTAGCAGACCCCAGTATGTGGGCTTTTGATGCCCATAGCATGCGCTATAGCAGTGCTAATGTGGTTAGATTTGCTATGCGTTTATGGCCCTGCGAAGGGCCCGGAACCGCGCCGGGGACTGGCCGCACATGTGCGCAAAGCGTGAGGGGGTGGACGTAGCCGGGGTTGTGGCCCCAAAATAGCCCTTCAATACAAACGCCGCAAAAGGCGGCAGGGGAGCTTTCAAATGACCACCACCGGCAGGGTTGAGCGCGAATTTGCAGAACAGCACATGCACACCATACTGGCCCGCCTGGCCGGTCCGGGTGCGGTGCCCCGTGCGGACCAAGTGGACGCGGTGCATGCGGTGCTGCAGCCGGCGTCACGGGTGCTGGTGGTGCAGGCCACGGGCTGGGGCAAATCGGCGGTGTACTGGGCGGCCACGCACGCGATTCGCAGCACCGGCGCAGGCCCCACGCTGGTGGTCTCGCCCTTGTTGGCGCTGATGCGCGACCAAGTGAGCGCGGCTGAGCGGGCGGGCCTGAAGGCGGCCACGGTCAATTCCACGAATATTGACGATTGGGACGAGGTTTTCCAGCGACTCGACGCTGACACCATCGATTTGCTGCTGGTCTCGCCCGAGCGGCTGGGCAACCCGCGTTTTGCGGCGCGGCTGGGCGCTTTGCTGGCCCGCGTGGGCCTGATCGTGATTGACGAAGCGCATTGCATCAGTGATTGGGGTTTTGACTTCAGGCCCGATTACCAGCGCTTGGCGCGGGCACTGCTTTCGACGCCCACGGCCAGTGTGCTGGCCACCACCGCCACGGCCAACGAACGGGTGACGTTGGACATTGGCAAGCAGTTGGGCGCGACCGCGGTGACCTTTCGCGGCACGCTGGCGCGCACCTCGCTCACGCTGTCGGTGGTGCCGGGTTTGTCGCCCTTGCAGCGCTACGCCTGGATTGCCGATGCGCTGGAGCAACTGCCGGGCTCGGGCATTGTGTATGTGCTGACGGTGGCCGAGGCCGAGCGCTTGGCGGCGTTTTTGCGCAGCTGCGACCATGCGGTCGTGGCCTACAGCGGGCAGACCGACGCCGACACGCGCCTGAAGGTGGAAGACCGTTTGCGCCACAACCAGGTCAAGGCGGTGGTGGCCACCTCGGCGCTGGGCATGGGCTACGACAAACCCGATCTGGGCTTTTGTGTGCATGTGGGCTCGCCCTCGACGCCGGTGGCCTATTACCAGCAGGTGGGCCGGGCGGGCAGGGCGGTGGCGCATGCTGAAGGGGTGTTGCTGCCGTCCGATTCGGATGAGCGCATTTGGGATTACTTCGCCACCGCCTCGATTCCCGACCCTCAAACGGCAAAAAAGGTGCTCAACAGCCTGGGGGGCGATGCGCGCAGCCTGATCGAGATCGAAGCCGATACCGGCGTGCGCCGTGGGCGGCTGGAGGCGCTGCTCAAAATTTTGGCGGTCGAAGGCGTGGTGGACAAAGACGGCGCTGCCTGGCGGGCCACCGGCGTGCCCTATGTGCACGACACGGCCAAATGGACGGCGCTGGTAAAGGTGCGCCAGCAAGAGGCGGGCATCATGCGCCAGTACGCGCACGGTGCGGGTTGCCTGATGGCGTATTTGCAGACCGCGCTGGACGACCCGTCCCCCGCGCCTTGTGGCCGCTGCTCGGTGTGCACGGGGCATGTGCCGTTTCCGGGCCACACGCCTTCACAAGACAAATTGATTGCGGCGCGCAACTTTTTGCGCGGCATGGACGTGGACATCGAGCCGCGCAAGCGCTGGCCCGCCGGGGTGGGGCGCAAAGGCACGATTCGCGGCTTTGATGTGGGCCGCGCTGTGGCCTTTGCCGACGACCCGGGCTGGGTGGCTGAGCTGCAGGCTTTGCGCCTGGCCCCCGCCGATGTACCGCCCGATCTGCTGGCCGGGGCCCTGGCCACATTGGGCCGCTGGGCCAAGACCTGGCCTGCGCGCCCGGTGTGCGTGGTGCCACTGCCCGCGCCCGACATGACGGCCAACCGTATGCTGGCCGAGCACATTGCGCGCAAGGGGCGCTTGCCGCTGCACGATGTGTTCAGCTGGCGCAGCGGGCCCGCGCCCGACGATACCGCCTCCACCCCGGTGGTGGCGCATCTGGAATCGGCCATCCGTTTGGCCGCTGATGCGCAACTGCCCAACGGCCCGGTGCTGCTGGTCGCCAGCACGGTGCGCACCCGCTGGGCCGCCACCATGGCAGCGGCACTGTTGCGCGAACAAGGCGCCCCTCAGGTGCTCTTGTTGGCACTGCATTTGCAGCCTTGAGGCATGATCGGAGGCAACTTTGAGCGATGACAGGATGAGCGACGACACCCAAGACACCCCCCTGCTGCAGGAAGCCCGACTTTGGCAAGACGACAACTGGACGGCCCAGGTCATCAAAAACCAGGACGACGATGGCTGGGCCGTGGCGATGTTCAAATCCGGTGCGTCCGAGCCGGCACTGGTCGGCCCCTGGACCATGGGCCGTGA
>JBBAPY010000271.1:0-3887 GCA_040400635.1 Rhodoferax sp. | reverse complement strand
CAAAGTGGGTACGCCATACACGTCCGCAGCCATGCGCGCGGCCTTGAGTTTTTGCACCGCTTCGGTGGTGGGCACCAAGACTTTGCCGCCCATGTGGCCGCATTTTTTGACCGAGGCCAGTTGGTCTTCAAAGTGCACGCCGCCCGCGCCCGAGCGGATCATGGCTTTCATCAATTCATAGGCATTGAGCACGCCGCCAAAGCCGGCTTCGGCATCGGCCACGATGGGCGCGTGGTAGTCGATATAGCCTTTATCGCCAGGGCCAACGCCTTTAGACCACTGGATTTCGTCGGCTCGGGTGAAGGAGTTGTTGATGCGCTCTACGACTTTGGGCACCGAGTCCACGGGGTACAAGGATTGGTCCGGGTACATAGCGGAGTATTCATTGCTGTCGGCTGCGACTTGCCAGCCGGACAGATAAATGGCTTTGACGCCCGCCTTGACTTGCTGCATGGCCTGGCCGCCGGTGAGCGCGCCAAGGCAGTTGACATAGGGCTCGTCGTGCAACAAGTCCCACAGTTTTTCGGCGCCACGGCGGGCTAGCGTGTGCTCGACCTGGAAAGAGCCGCGCAGGCGGACGACATCAGCGGCCGAGTAACCGCGCTTGATACCTTTCCAGCGCGGGTTGGTCGCCCAGTCTTTTTCCAATTGTGCGACTTGTTGTTCGCGGCTCAGTTGTGCATTGAGTGCTTGCGGCATAAAAACTCCTTGTGGTTAATCGGTGCCCAGGCCACTGTGGCGCGTGGTGCAGTGCCGCAATTCTAAGTCTTATATAAGACATAGAAACAATCTTATGTCTTATATAAGACTAAATATTTTTCAATTTAAATCAATAACTTAGAGATATTTTTTCACCATAGATTAAGACAATTTCTCAATGCGAAATATTGAGGGCGTCGAAAATACACGCTATTTCCCGCCATGCGGGAAAAAGACGGGGTCAGTGAAAGCAACCCGCCCAGTGGCACTTGACCCTAAAACGCGCCTGCGTAGCGCTGCATTTCCCAGACGCTGACGTGCTGTGCGTAGTCGTCCCACTCCGCGCGCTTAAGCGCTATCCACTGGGCGCAAAAGGCCTCGCCTAAAAAGGCGCGCAACACGCTATCAGTTTGCAGCGCGTCTATGGCCGCTTCCAGGTTTTTAGGTAAGCGTGCAGGCATGGGCTGGCCGCTAGCCTGGCGGATGTAAAGGTCTTCGTTACAAGGCTCTGGTGCCGCCATCGCACTGTCGATGCCGTGCAAGCCTGCCTGCAGTACCCCAGCCAGCGCCGCGTAAATATTGCAAGATGGGTCGGGCAAACGCCACTCCATACGGCCTGCCACGGTGCGCAGCAAACAGGTGCGGTTGTTGTCGCCATAGGCCTTCCACACGGGCGACCAGGTGGTGCCCGAGGCGCTGGGGCTGCTGGCCAGGCGCTTGTAGCTGTTGACGGTGGGCGCGCATAGCGCGGCCAGCGCGTCGGCATGGTGCAAAAGTCCTGCCGCAAACTGGTGGCCCGCAACGCTCAGGCCCAGGCTACCGGCCGCATCGGCAAACACCGCCCTGCCCTGTGCATCGGTGATGCTGATATGGAAATGCAAACCACTGCCCGGCGCATGCGCCAGCGGTTTGGGCATGCTGCTAAATACCTGCCCGTGGTGCTGCGCGATCGCATGGGCCGTGAGCTTAAACAACATATAGCGGTCAGCAGCCGCCAGCGCATGGTCGTGCGCATAGTTGATTTCATACTGGCCGCACGCATCCTCATGGTCCATTTGCTGCAAGCGAAAACCTAAAGCACCCAGTGCCACACGCATATCGTCTAAAAACGCGTAGTTGCGGTGGATGGCTTTGAGGTCGTACGAAGGTTTGTCCAGTGTGTCCTGTGCATCGGCCAGCGTCCAGTGGCCCGCAGCATCTTGGCGCAATAGAAAAAATTCAGGCTCTATGCCCACCCACATCGTCCAGCCGCGCCGGGCCAAGGCGTCCGTGGCAGCTTTGAGCACTTGGCGAGAGCAGGTAGCGAGCGGCTTGCCGCCGGCAAAACCATCGCAGACCGCATGCGCCACGCCCGGCATAAAGGGCAAGGGGCGTAGGCTCTCTAGCTGCACACGGCCATAGTATTCGCTGGTTGCGCCATGGCGCGCAAGGCCAGTGCCCCAGATACTGGGCCCTGCAAAACCGGCGCCTTGCTCTACCCATTCCTGCAAATTTTCCAGCGGCACCAGTTTGCCTTTGGCCACACCATGGATATCGCAAAACTGGGCCAACACGGAATGGATACCTTGCGCTTGCAGCGCGCGCATCCGATCTTGCAAGGACATATCAGCCATGGCTTGCGATCTTGCGCGTGGTGTTCATACGGGTTCTTTTTTGGGCTCAGGCGAGCTTGGGCCATTGTGCCTTGCCCGTGACCGGCCCAGTACGCGCACCAGCCAGCGCTCCAGGTCATCGATATAGGTGAACACCGCGGGCACCACCAACAGGCTCAGCAAGGTAGAAGTAATCAGGCCGCCAATGACCGCAATCGCCATGGGCGAGCGAAAGCTCGGGTCCGCCCCCCATCCGATGGCCAGGGGCAGCATGCCGGTGCCCATAGCGATGGTGGTCATCACAATCGGCCGGCTACGCTTGCGGCAGGCATCGACCAGGGCCTCAAAACGCTCCATACCCGCTTCTCGCGCCAGTACCGCGTAGTCCACCAGCAGAATCGAATTTTTGGTGACGATGCCCATGAGCATGATCAGTCCGATCATGGTCGGCATCGATAAAGCCCGACCAGTGATAAGCAGCAACACAAACGCGCCGCCAATGCTCAAAGGCAGGGCAGCCAAAATCGTGAGCGGTTGCAAAAAATCTTTAAACAAGAGCACCAGCACGCCATAAATACACAACACGCCGATCAGCATAGCAATCCCAAAGCTGGCAAACAAAGCTTGCATTTCCTGGGCATCGCCCAGCTCGGCAATTGAGACACCGGGTGGCAAATTAGCCAGGCTGGGTAAGGCCAGTGCCTCGGCATTGACTTCGCCCAGGGTGCGCTTACCCAGTTCCACTTCCAGCACCACATTGCGGTTGCGGTTGAGGCGGGTAATTTGCGCCGGCCCACTGTCCATGCGGATATCAGCCACTTGCGCCAGCATCACAGGACCGTGCCTGCCCGGTACGGTTAAGCGCCCGATGGAAGCCAGGTCCGCGCGCACCGCATCGGGCAGCTTCACACGAATAGGCACCTGGCGCTGCGCCAGATTGAGTTTGGACAAGGCGGTGTCGTAGTCACCGGCAGTAGCCACGCGCACCGTCTCGCCAATGCTGGCCGCCGTTACGCCCAGGTCGGCGGCGCGCGCATTGTCGGGGCGCACAATGATTTCCGGGCGCACCAGCGAGGCACTGGAATTGATATTGCCGATTCCCTTGAGGCCGCGAAGGTCCCGCTCCACCACCTGGGCAGCTTGCATCAAGGCCTGCGGGTCTTCGCTTTTGAGCACCAGTTGCAATTTACCGCCGGTCTCGGGTGAGCCCACGTTAAAACGCGCGCCCGCAATTTCGGCCATCCGGGTACGAATCTGGGCGTCAATGTCCTGCATGCTTTCTTTGCGATCGTTGCGGTGCACGGCGCTAATGGTCAGCACCGCGCGGCGCGCCTCCGCTGCGGCCCCGGGCGCAAACGCATCGCCACTGGAGCCTCCGCCAATCGAGCTGAAGATGCCCACGACATGCGGTATGCCCGCAATCTCTTTGCGCGCTTGTTCGGCAATGTGCTGCGTTTGGGCCAGCGTGCTGCCAGGCGCCAGCTCTATGGTGACTTGCGTCTGCCCCCGGTCGCCCGGCGGAATAAAGGTAGTGGGCAGCAGTCCCACCAAGGACACCGAACCCACAAAAAACAGACCTGCTCCTATGGCAGTGAC
>JBBAPY010000270.1:0-3907 GCA_040400635.1 Rhodoferax sp. | reverse complement strand
TGACAGTTTCAACCACCAACTTAAACCTTCAACTACGAACGGGACATCGCCAGAAAAGGCATTTGCGCCTGTTGCGCCAGGGTATCGGCCCGGCCATCCCAAAACAAACCACCTACCGGGTCCACATCGCCATTGAGCACCCGAAAGCCGAAAGGCGGTGTGAAACTGCTATAGGAGTTTTGCATCACACTGCGGCTGCCAAAGGAGCTAGGCAAACTGCCTAAGGGAACACCGATACGCGAGCCATTTAAATTGGCAAAGCCGGTGTTAGCTTGATGGCAATTGGCGCACGCGGTGCCACGCGGTTCGGAGAGGTTTTTGTCATTGAATATTTGTTCGCCCAGTACTTGCACCGGGGTAAGCGTGGGGGCTGGAGCGGGCGCTGTGGTGGCGGCGTTGAGCAAGGCGCTCCCTGCCACAAGGCTCAGGCATACACCCATGTGCGCAGCGAGCCTGTATGCGGACCAGGTCTTAGATTCGTACTTACGATTCGCGGTAGTCATGATCGACTCTCTCCTTCTATAAATAGGATTTACAAAACACCAGGGCGCCTAGGACGCACGGACATCGATTTGCAACAAGTGCCTGCACCACCATGCTGCGGTAGCGGGTTCGTTGCAATTTGCGTACCGGGCATCAAGCCGAGCTGTTGACGTTTTTTTTGACGGTGTAATGCGCGTAATGGCTGCCTGTGGCACGCACTATGGATCGCGACCCAGCTTTGACCCTGACGGCCCTTGGCCCGGCCAGGGCCGCTACACGGGCCACAGCATCGCCTGCTCGCTTGTAGCGCATTCGAGCGCAAGGTAAAGCTTGGTAAAGCGATGGCACTAGAAGTCCTTGCGCCAGGGCCTATGGAGACAGGCATGCACTGCATTTGGGGCCGCACACGCAGGCCTGCCTAAAATGCCCCGATGCATACTTCCGCGACGCCACCCTTAGCGACCGTGCCCGTCCCGGACCTTGCGCGTGCGATTGCTATGGCGCACACCACTTTCGACATCGAAGCGGCGGCCATATTGGGACTCAAGACGCAAGTGGGCGAGAGCTTTGCGCAGGCCGTGGCACTAGCCCTGTCCATACCCGGGCGCGTGGTGGTGATGGGGATGGGCAAGAGTGGCCATATCGGACGCAAGATTGCAGCGACCCTGTCGTCTACGGGGACACCGGCGCTGTTTGTGCACCCGGCCGAAGCCAGCCATGGCGACCTGGGCATGGTAACGCCGCAGGATTTAGTGCTGATGATTTCCAATAGCGGTGAATCGGACGAGATCAACGCCATCGTGCCGGTGCTCAAACGCCTGGGTACGCCACTGATAGCCATGACCAGCAATGGACAGTCCAGTATGGCGCAATACGCCACGCTCTGGCTGAATACGGGAGTAGCCAAGGAAGCCTGTCCGCTCAACCTGGCACCGACCGCCAGCACCACCGCCCAATTGGCCATGGGCGATGCGCTGGCGCTAGCGCTGTTAGAGGCGCGCGGCTTTCAAGCCGAGGACTTTGCCCGCTCACACCCGGGCGGCGCGCTGGGACGGCGCTTGCTTACCCACGTTAGCGACGTGATGCGTACGGGTGATGCCTTACCGCAGGTGGGTCCAGAGGCCAGCTTCAGCGCCTTAATGCGCGAGATGAGCGCTAAAGGATTCGGCGCCACCGCCGTGGTTAACGATGACAAGCAGGTAGTGGGCATATTCACCGACGGTGATTTGCGCCGCTTGGTCGAGCAAGGAATAGACCTGCGGGATAAAACGGCTGCCGACGTGCTACGCAGCAATCCGGTCACGATATGGCAAGACGCTTTGGCGGTTGACGCCGTGGAGCTGATGGAGCGCCGACGTATCAACAGCGTTTTGGTGGTGGACAGGCAAGGTCACTTGATCGGCGCGCTCACTTCCAACGACTTGATGCGGGCTAAGGTGATTTGATGGCGGCCGCATTGCGTTTCACCGAGGACTTGCTAGCGCGCTGCCGCACGATCAAGGCCTTGCTGCTCGATGTGGATGGTGTGCTGACCGACGGTGGCTTGTTTTATAGCGGACAGGGGGAGACGCTCAAGCGCTTTAATACGCTGGACGGGCATGGCCTGAAGATGCTGCACAGCGCAGGAATAACTACCGCGGTGATTACCGGCCGCGACTCCGAACCGCTGCGCGCGCGCTTAGCTGCGTTGGGCATAAGCCATGCGCGCTATGGCATAGACGACAAACTGCCGGCAGCGCAAGCCCTCCTGGCTGAGCTGCAACTCGATTGGAGCCAGGCTGCGGCCATGGGCGACGACTGGCCGGACTGGCCCATGATGCAAAAGGCAGCGCTGCGCTGCGCGCCGTCCAATGCCCACCACGAGCTATTAACGCGCGCTGACTTTGTCAGCCGCAGCCAGGGCGGCCAGGGTGCGGTGCGCGAGGTATGTGACCTGCTACTTAGCGCCTCCGGTCACTACGCGACCATCGCTGCGAGGTATGCACTGTGATCCGGCTGCTTGCACTCGTTATGGACCGCTTTGTGCTGGCACTTCCGCTGCTGATGGTGGCCATGCTGGCGCTGGGCAGCTATTGGATGGTACGCAGCGCACCCGGCGTGGACACGGGTGAATTGCCCAGACCGCCCGACGACACGCCGGACTATTTGATAGAAGGTTTCACCGTACAAAAATTTGACTCCAACGGACGTTTGAGCGCTTTATTGCAGGGCGCATCCGCACAGCGTTTGCCCGATGCGCCTTGGATTGAGATTCAAAAATTCACCTTCCGCGCGTCCGATGCGCAAGGGCAAATGAAATGGGCCTCGGCAGACCAGGGCTTGAGTAGCCCGGACAACAATGAATTCCAACTAAGCGGACATGCCCGCATGGTGCGCGAAGCGCACCCTACGGGCGACTATCCGCGCCTGGAAATTCGCGGAGATTTTTTACATGTATGGACCGACCCCGAGAAAGTCGAGTCCGACCGCCCGGTGCAATTGGTCCATGGCAAAAATCGCATCCGCGCCGACAGCCTGCAATACGACGGCACCACCCGCAGCCTGCAAATGGACGGGCGCGTGCAAGCTATCTTGGTCAGCGAGGACAAGAAACCATGAACCTGCCGGGCCAAGGCTTGGTGTTCATTACCGGTGCATCCAGCGGCATCGGACAGGCTTTGGCGCTGCGCTACCAGCAGGCCGGTTACCGCTTAGCCCTGGTGGCACGCCGCAGCGAAGCCATAGAGGCCTGGGCCGCAGGGCTTGCTTTGGCGCCGGATAGTTACGCAGTTTACGGTGCCGATGTTGCCGATACCGACAGCATCGTGGCTGCCGCGCAAGCCTGCATTGCGCGCCAAGGACTGCCCGATGTCGTCATCGCCAATGCGGGTATCAGCATCGGCATTGATAGCGCGCAGCGCGAAGACATCGATGCGATGGCCCAAGTTTTTGCCACCAATAACATCGGCCTGGCGGCGAGTTTTCAGCCCTTTATTCAGGGCATGCGTGCGCGTGGTAGTGGGCATTTAGTGGGGATTGCCAGCGTAGCGGGCATTCGGGGTCTGCCTGGCCATGCGGCCTATTGCGCCAGCAAAGCCGCGGTTATCAGCTACTGCGAAGCGCTGCGCGGCGAATTGCGCAGCACGGGCGTGCAAGTGATCACCATCGCGCCCGGTTATGTGGATACGCCGCTCACGCGCAAAAACCGCTATCCGATGCCATTTTTAATGCCGGCCTCCACATTTGCCGATCTGGCCTACAAAGCCATAACAGCAGGTGACAGTTACCGCGTGATTCCCTGGCAAATGGGCTTGGTATCTAAGCTGATGCGGCTTATTCCCAACACCTTGTGGGACCGCATCTTGGCCAGGCAACCGCGCAAGCACCGCGGTGCTTGAATACATCGGCTTTTGCTTCAAACCGCAGCGCAATTGCAAGCGCCCAG
>JBBAPY010000269.1:0-3931 GCA_040400635.1 Rhodoferax sp. | reverse complement strand
AACATTGGTGCCCTGCGTAAAGAAGAGGGCGATGATGGCGATGGCGATGAGGTCGTCTAAGACAGCTAACGCCAACAGGAACGCGCGAATCCGCGAGGGAAGCCCCCGACCCACAATGGCGATGAGCCCGAGCGCAAACGCGATGTCGGTAGCGGTCGGGATCGGCCACCCAACGGCAAGGCTGGGCCCGGCGATGAGGAGAAAAATGGCCGCGGGAACGATAACGCCTCCCACGGCGGCGATGCCGGGGGCGAGGGCTCGTTGGAAGGAATTGAGTTCCCCGTTGGTGAGTTCGTAACGAAGCTCTACCGCGATGATGAAGAAGAAGAATACGAGAAGACCGTCGGTGACCCAGTGGGACACAGACAGGTCAAGCCCCACGGCAGGGATGCCGAGGTGAGAGCCAAACAGATCGAGTAGCCCGGGCCCGGCGATGGAATTGGCGAGCACCAAACCGAGGATTGCCGCACCGGCCAGAGAGAGTGCCGCATAGCGGTCGGAGCGGAAAATGTTTTTTTTTGAGCTGCTCGGCATGCCCCCAGCCTAGGGTGCCTGTCTGTGAGGGCCGCGAAAGGGCCGCGACAAGGCAGCCAAAAGGCAGCCAAAAGGCATGAAAGGAGAACTAGGCGTCAGCGCGCGCGTGCTTCTCCAAGAACGTGTAGACCTCTATGTCGTCGACCCCGGGAAAACGCCCGGTGGGAAGCGGGGAGAGCACGTGCGCGTGCATGCGCGCGCTCGGCCAGACCTTTCCATCCCAGCGACTGGAGAGGTCTTCGCCAGGCCGCTTGCAACAGTCATTGGAGGGGCAGGTTGACACCTCGCGATTGGTCGTGTCCCGCCCCCTAAACCACTGAGCATCGTCAAAGCGAACCCCCACGCTGATGGAGAAGTCTTCACCCGCACCCGTTCCCGTCTGCGTGGTATCCCAAAAGGTTCCTGCTGGGGTATCGGTGTATTGGTAGAACTCCGTGGTGCGGTTCGTGCGCTCAAAAGCGATGCGCGACGGCCACCGGCGGCACACCATTTGTCCCTCGATCGAACCATTGGCATCCGCCGGAAAATCGATGCCGTCATTTTCATATCCGCGAAAAATTCCGCCGTCATCGTTCACCCGCAAGAAGTGGGTGGTGAGGTCGAGGTAGTTCGTGGCGAGGTTGGTGAACCGCAAAGCCGCCGCCTCGTGCGTGACACCGAAGGCATCCCGAAAATCTTCGATGGCAATATTGCGATCTTTCTTGGCGGCCTGCAAAAATGCGACCGAACGGGCACGCGGCATGAGGCACGCGGCCGCAAAGTAGTTAATCTCGAGCCTTTGCTTCAAGAACTCGGCATAGTTGACGGGCTTCTGATGCTCCAGCATGCGGTGAGCGATGGCCTGGAGCGCCATAGCGCGCAACCCATGTCCACCGGGAATTGAGGCGGGAGGCAAATAAATGCGGCCATTGGCGAGGTCTGTGACGCTGCGGGCGGAGTTGGGAAGATCATCCACGTAAATAAGAGTGAAGCCGATGCGCGCCGCCATCTCGGTGACCGTGCGATGCATGAGGGCACCAACCACGTGACCGCTTTGACGCACCATGTCTTCGGCTAGCTGATCCAGCTCGGGTAAATAGTTGTTTTTTTCCCGCATGCGCTGCTGCAGTTCGGTGTTGGCGCGCCGAGCTTCTTCGGGGGTGGCGATGGCATCGCGGGCCCGACGTTCCATCTCGCGATGCATGCCGACAATAGCCTCGAGCGCCTCATTTGGCAGAGTTTTGGTATTGCGCACCTGGGGGAGTCCCAGCTGAGAATAAAGGGCACTTTTTTGCAGGCGGTCAAGCTCAATCTCCAACGCCGAGCGGCGATCGGGCGCCTCGGTGTTGAGCAAATCGGCAAGAGGAACGCCCAACGTCGCAGCGAGAGCGGTCAGGAGTGAAAGTTTGGGCTCCCGGCGACCGTTTTCCACCAGCGAAAGTTGGCTGGGCACCACACCCACGGCGTTTCCGAGCTGCTCCAACGTCAAGCCGGCCACGCCGCGAAAATGACGGATGC
The DNA here is from genome assembly GCA_040400635.1 of Rhodoferax sp. GTDB lineage: Bacteria > Pseudomonadota > Gammaproteobacteria > Burkholderiales > Burkholderiaceae_C > Allorhodoferax. Next base: position 1,900 of record JBBAPY010000269.1, on the reverse strand, counting down.
GTTTGCCCAATACCAGCAGGTTAGTTTCCATTTATTTACCATATGCGAAAAAGCCCGATTATTTCCACTCAATTCCAGGGTCGGACGGACATTTGAGGGGGGGATAATCAAATTACTGCATCATATTCTCCCTTCGACGGGGAATGTATGACGTGGACTGCACCAAAGAATGAGACAAAGGAGACTCACGTGACTATGACTGATGTGACCATACAAGTACCCGTAACATCTCACCTGAACGCCCCCAAATTCGTCACCAATCGCGCCCTCTTGCGCTGGATCAGTGACATCGTGGAACTCACCAAGCCGGAGAACATTCACTGGTGCGACGGCTCCGACGCCGAATGGAATCTCCTCACCGCCGAACTCGTAACCGGCGGCGTCCTCATTCCCCTGAACCCCGAACTTCGCCCCGGTAGCTTCCTCGCCCGCAGCGACCCCGACGATGTCGCCCGCGTCGAAGACCGCACCTTTATCTGCTCCCTTAACGAAGCGGATGCCGGCCCCACCAACAACTGGCGTGACCCCGACTCCATGAATGTCGAACTCAAGATTCTCTTTGACGGCAGCATGCGCGGTCGCACCCTCTACGTCGTTCCCTTCTCCATGGGGCCCCTCGGCGGACCGATCTCGCAGGTGGGCATCCAAATCACAGATTCTCCCTACGCCGTTTTGAACATGCGCATCATGACCCGCATGGGATTCGATGCGTTGGCTCAAATCGATGACAACACCCCCTGGGTTCCCGCCGTTCACTCCGTCGGTCAGCCGCTGGTTGATGCGAGTGGCCTCCGCATTGCCGACTCGGCCTGGCCGTCGAACTCCACCAAGTACATCTGCCACTTTCCTGAGACCCGTGAAATTTGGTCGTACGGATCCGGCTACGGCGGAAACGCCCTGCTGTCGAAGAAGTGCTTCTCGCTTCGCATCGGTTCGTACATGGGGCTTCAGGAAGGGTGGCTCGCTGAGCACATGCTCATCCTCAAGCTCACCAGCCCGCAGGGCAAGGCTTACCACGTGGCCGCCGCGTTCCCTTCGGCCTGTGGCAAGACGAATCTCGCGATGTTGCGTCCCACCGTTCCCGGCTGGAAGGCCGAAACAATCGGTGATGACATCGCCTGGCTTCGCCCCGATGCGGATGGCCACTTGCGCGCCATCAACCCCGAGGCGGGTTTCTTTGGAGTTGCTCCAGGAACCGGCGAGATCACGAACCCGGTCGCCATGAGCACCGTGTGGGGAAACACCATCTTCACCAACGTTGCCCTCACCGATGACAATGACGTGTGGTGGGAAGGCATGACGGAGAAGACCCCGTCGCACCTCATCGACTGGCGTGGAGACGACTGGACCCCCGACTCCGGTCGCCCCGCAGCTCACCCTAACTCGCGCTTCACCGTCCCGATTCAGCAGTGCCCCACGCTGGCCGATGACTGGTTTGAATCGGCCGGCGTTCCTCTCGACGCCATCATTTTCGGCGGTCGTCGCGCTACCAACGTGCCCCTCGTCGCTGAGGCCTTCAGCTGGCAGCACGGCGTCTTCATTGGCGCCACCGTTTCCAGCGAAAAGACCGCTGCTGCCGAAGGAACCGTGGGCGAGCTTCGCCGCGATCCTTTCGCCATGCTGCCCTTCTGCGGCTACAACATGAGCGACTATTTTCAACACTGGCTCGATGTGGGCGCCAAGGTGCAAGCCGGTGGCCACAAGCTGCCCAGCATCTACTGCGTCAACTGGTTCCGCAAAGACGAAGCTGGCAAGTTTGTTTGGCCCGGTTATGGCGACAACATGCGCGTCTTGAAGTGGATGATTGATCGCTTGGAAGGTCAGGCTCAAGGCCAAGAAACCATCTTCGGCATCACACCCACGTATGGCGAGTTGAACTGGACCGGTTTGAGCTTCACAG
>JBBAPY010000268.1:0-3943 GCA_040400635.1 Rhodoferax sp. | reverse complement strand
ACGGCACCTATGCGGGATGCCGTTTGCTGGAGATTGTCAGCCGCGTGGCCGACTCCAATGCTTTGTTGCACGCTTTGCCCACGAGCTTTTCAACCCCTGAGCTCAATGTGCCCTGCAAGGAGGGCGAACCGCATGCGGTGGTCGAACGACTGATTGCGGCCGCTGATTTCGCAGCGCCTGCGGTATGCACCACTATCGACGGTTTGCGCGTGGATTGGCCCGATGGTTTTGGCCTGGTGCGTGCCTCCAACACCACGCCGGTGCTGGTGCTGCGCTTTGAGGGACATAACGCGCAAGCGCTGGCGCGCATTCAAGAGGCCATGATGGTTTTGTTGCGCAGTATCAAGCCCGATGCCCGGTTCGAAGAGGCTGCGCATTAAAACCTTCCGCTTGGCCCCATGCGCATCTTGATCGTTAAGCTTTCCTCCTTGGGTGATGTCATTCAGACCATGGCGGTGGTGCCAGACCTTTTGGCTGTGGTTCCAAACGCAGAGATCGATTGGGTCGTAGAAGAAGCGTTTGCACCCTTGGTGGCTTTGGTAAGCGGTGTGCGCGCCGTCATACCGGTGGCACAAAGGCGTTGGCGTAAGTCTTTTTTTAGCGTCATAACGCGAGGAGAACGCCAGGTATTCCGCGCACGACTGCGGCGGGACGCCTATGACGCGGTGATTGACTTTCAAGGGCTGATTAAATCCGCCTGGGTGGCCCGTGCAGCCCGACTGCAGCCCGGCGGGTTTAGTGCGACTTACGCCAACGGCAGTGATGCCTGTTCCTACGAGTGGCCGGCTCCTTACCTGCTACAGCGCAGTTTTCCGATGCCGCGCCGTATCCATGCGGTGGCCCGCTACCGTTTACTGGCAGCGCAGGCTTTAGGTTACAGCGAACGGGCGCTACTGCACTTGCCGGCGCGTTGTGGCTGGAATTTTGATGCGCAACCGCTCGCACCCCAGGGGCCGTCCGAGGTGGTGCTGGCGCATGGCACCACGCGTTCGGATAACGAGTGGCCAGACGCACATTGGCTCGTTGTAGCGCAAAAATTGATCGCTGCCGGGTTTTCGGTGGGCTTGCCGCATGCGGGAGCACGCGAGTTGGCGCGGGTACAGGCGCTGGCGCTCCACTTGGGCCCGAGGGCTTGCGTCTGGCCTTCGCTAAGCCTGGACGCACTGGCCTTGCGTATGTCCGCCAGCGCCGGTGTGATTGGCGTGGATTCCGGTTTGAGCCATTTGGCAGTGGCACTTGACTTGCCGCATGTACAGATCTTCAGCCAGGACCGTGCCTGGCGAGCCGGGCCCTTGGGATGCGACTACCAACGTGTGGCCGGCGGTGCACAGGCACCCGACGTGGTCCAGGTATGGGATGCCTGGCAAGCAGCCGTAGCCGCATCCCATCGGGGCCTGCTGCGCCCATGAAAAATTCGGAATCTAAGCTGCCCGCACCGCGTGCGGTCTCTGCGCTGCAAAGTCTGGTGCATCTGCTGTACAGCGGCCTGATGGTCTTGTTGCAGCCCGCGCTGCGCTGGAAGCTGCGCCGCCGGGCCCGCAGCGAACCGGCGTACGCGCAGCATGTGGAGCAGCGTTTCGGGCACTACGGCACGGCAGCCTTGCAAGCGGGTCCGGTGTTGTGGGTGCATTCGGTGTCCCTCGGTGAAACCCGTGCTATCGGGGCATTGATTGCCCTATTGCGTGCGCAATGGCCCGGGATGCGTTTATTACTCACCCATGGCACGGCCACCGGGCTGGATGCCGGCGCTGACTTACTGCAAGCGGGCGATTTGCAGGTTTGGCAGCCCTGGGACACGCCTGCCGCCACGCGTCGTTTTGTGCAGCACTTCAGGCCACGCCTGGGTTTGCTGGTGGATACGGAAATCTGGCCCAACCTCGTGCGCACCTGTGCCCAGGCCTCGGTGCCGCTGTGCCTGGTCAATGCGCGCCTGAGCGCGCACTCTTTGCAGCGCGCCCAGCGCCTGCACTGGCTGGCCGAACCGGCTTACCAAAGCCTGGCCGGTGTCTGGCCCCAAGATGAGGACCAGGCCATGCGTTTTCGCGCACTGGGGGTCAAGCCCCATGCGCCGACCGGCAATATCAAATTTGACATGGAGCCCGACCTGGCTTTGTGGAGCCAAGGCCAAGCGGCCCGCCAGGCGCAGCTGCGCCCGGTAATGATGCTGGCCGTGAGCCGCGAAGGCGAAGAACAGATGTGGCTCGATGCGATGCGCCATGCGCAAGCAAGCGGGCTGGGTATGGACCGGGTGCAGTGCTTGATCGTGCCGCGCCATCCACAGCGTTTTGACCTGGTGGCCGACTTGCTGCAGTCGGCGGGCTTGTCGGTGGCGCGCCGATCGGTCGATGGAGGCCTGTTTTCCGCCGCTGACGTTTGGTTGGGCGATACGCTGGGCGAAATGGCGTTTTATTACGGTCTGGCTGATGTGGCCTTGCTAGGCGGCAGCTTTGCACCGCTGGGCGGGCAAAACCTGATTGAGGCTGCCGCCTGCCGTTGCCCGGTGGTCATGGGCCCGCATACCTTCAATTTTGCGCAAGCGGCCGAGATGGCCCAGGAAGCGGGCGCCGCCTTGGTGCGGCCCGACATGGCATCGGCCATGCAAGCGGCTCTGCAACTTCTGGAAGACAAAGTGGCCTTGGAAGCTGCGAGCAGCGCTGCCTGGGCTTTTGCGCAGACGCACAGGGGTGCTGCACTGCGTTTGAGTCACGCCTTGGATGCCCTGTGGCCCAAGGGCTAAGGCCTTTTGACCTTGCTGCTAAGCGCCTAACGCAGCAGCGCATTAATGGCTTGTAGATCAGCCGCCTTAAGGATGCCACTGGCCTGGCGCAGTTTGAGGTTGCCCACCAAGACGTCGTAGCGCGCTTTCGATAGTTTGGCTTTGGTGTCGTACAACTGGCTTTGGGAGTTGAGCACGTCGATATTGATACGCACGCCCACCTGGTAACCCAGCTTATTGGCATCCAGAGCGCTTTGGCTGGAAATGGCCGCCGCCTGGTAGGCCCGCACCTGTCCGAGTGCCGAATCTACGCCCATAAACGCTGCCCGGGTGGTTTGCGCTACGTTGCGTTGCGCTGCTTCCAGATCCGCGCGCGCCTTGTCTTCGAGGGACAAGGTTTCTTTGACGCGGTTTTGAATCGAGTAACCGGCAAACAAAGGCAGGTTGATGTTGAAACCCAAGGTGTAGGCATTGGAGCCCGCGAACAGAGGCGAGGCCAAGCTGCCATTGTTGGTCGTGGTCTGGTAACGGGCTACGAGATCCACCGTCGGCATATTGGCTGCATTGGCCTTCTGGGTTTCCAGGCGGGCCACTTCCAGCGCGAGGTTGAGCTGACGGATGGCGGGGTGCTCGGTTTGACCGACGGTCAGCCATTCGTTCATGTCGGCGGGCGAAAACTGGGAAAGATTGAAATCCGACGCAACGGCCAGCGGCTTGACATCGGACTTGCCTACTAACTGGGCCAGTGCCAAGGTCTTGACGCGCAAATCATTTTCTGCCGCGATCTCTTGGGCCAGCACCAGGTCAAAGCGGGCTTGGGCTTCGCGCGCATCAGTAATGGTGGAAGTGCCGACTTCAAAGTTGCGCTTGGCAGCCGCCAGTTGTTCTTGCACGGCTACCTTTTGGGCTTTTACAAACTCCAGGCTGTCGGCCGACGCCAGTACATCAAAGTAGGCCTGACTCAGGCGCAAGATCAGCTCCTGCTCGGCGGTTTGCAAGGCGCTGGCGGCTTGTTGTACCGCTTTGCGGCTTTGCGCATAGCTGGCGTCGTCCGCTGGCCGGTACAAGCCCTGGCTGGCGTCCAGCGTCATGGAGTTGTTGTTAAAGGTACGGTCATCCTGTGCCAAGCCGGCGCTCCAGGTGGCGTTGATGCCGACTTTGGGCAAGACCAAGGCCCTCGCTTGGTCGGCTTTGTACAGATTTGCATCGTTTTGTGCCTTAGCCGAT
>JBBAPY010000267.1:0-3951 GCA_040400635.1 Rhodoferax sp. | reverse complement strand
CATCTTTGGCCGCCAGCACCTGGTGCGCCGATACGTCCAGCAACAAGTAAGCCCGCGCGGCGATTTCGGGTGGCTGGGGGCTTTGCGCATGGGCACTGGCCAGCATGGACATGGCAAGCACGCAGGAAACAAGCAATTTCATGAATTCAAAACCTTTGGAAGAGGGGTGTGACCGGCCGATGCGCGCGGCCTTTATAAAAATAAGAATGGTATGGCGCGGAGTGCCGCCCTTATGCCAACGGGGCTGCCACATGGCGTACGACCAAATCGCGCAACAAGGGCAATTGTCCGTGAAAAAAATGCCCCACTCCGGGTAAGACCATCACGGGCAGATTCTGCGGACGGGCCCAGTCCAGGGCAGCTGCCAGGGGGACGGTGTCGTCTTCCTCGCCGTGCAGCACCAGTGTTTTGCTATGCAACTCCTTGGGCAGCTCGGCCACTACAAAGCGCCCCGCCGCTGTGCCAACCAAAACCAGTCTGTCTATTTTGCGCACCGCATGCAAAGCCTGCACCGCGTGGGACGTCACGAAAGCACCGAAGGAAAAGCCTGCCAATGCCAGGGCGCCTTGCTGGATCGCTGCGGGAGAAAAGTGGTCAACCACTGCAAGCAGGTCTTGCAACTCGCCACGCCCTTCGTCGTAGGCGCCTTCGCTGGCGCCTACGCCCCGAAAATTAAAGCGCACCGCCATCCAGGCGGCCTGCACAAAGGCGCGCGCCATAGTTTGCACCACTTTGTTGTCCATGGTGCCGCCAAAAAGCGGGTGCGGATGGGCTATCACCGCCACGCCCACAGGTATTTGCCCCGTCGCAAGGTCTGGCATATCCACCAGGGCTTGTAATCTGCCCGCTGGCCCCTGAACTGCCAGCTGCTGGGTACGCGGATTCATCCGCGCTTAGCGTCCCACACCAGGGGGCAGACGCAGGCGTTCAACCAGTTTGCCACCCAGCAAATGGCTATCGACGATTTCGTCAATATCCGCGCTGTCCACAAAGGTGTACCACACCGCCTCGGGATACACCACCGCGACCGGGCCACCGGCACACCGGTCCAGGCAACCGGCTTTGTTGACGCGCACCTGGCCGGGGCCATTGCGGTCGGCATCACGGATGCGCTGTTTACAACGGTCAAAACCGGCTTGTGCCTGGTGTTGCGCGCAGCATTCCTCTGGGCTTTTGCGTTCGTTCAAGCAGAAAAAAATATGGCGCGCGTAATAGCTTTTGTCTGCGGCTGGCGCAGCGGTTGGGGTGGAAGTCATGCACTGATTTTAGGTTCGCTACTGACCACACGCATCCGGACCAGCGCAAGCACAATGGCTGCATACGGCCAGAGCCAGCCCAACCATTCGGCCAAGCCGTTAAAGCGCACAAAGCGTCCCTGCTCCCAGGACTGCAAGGTTTGCGCAAAGTACGGACTCTGCGGAGCCTGGTTGAGCAATGCCACATGGGCACACAGCAGAACAAGAACCAGGGCGCAAGCCCAGCGCCAGGGCATGCGCGCCAAGGCCATGGCCAATGCCAAAGCGGCTAACAAGCCGGCGACGGTAGTGGCGTCCAGCCAGGACCACATATGCGCCGGCCCCCAGCTCAGCGCAGCGGACAGACCGCTGGCACTGACGCCCACGGCCAGCACGACCAAGCTAAGCCAGACGCGGTGGCTAGGCCTGTGCAGAACGCCGAAACCGAGCAAACAAGGGGCCAGCAAACCGGTGACCACGCAGGCCAGCGCCGCGCCCATTCCGAGCGGCGCCGCGATGGCGGGCAACAACTTTCGCACCTGCTCGCCTTCAAACCAATGTGCGCCCATGCCCAGAAATGTCTGGGCCAAATCCTGTAAACCGCCCCACACATGGCCCAAACCGAATGGCACTGCCGAAGGAAAAAGCAACGCGGCCGGCCAACTGAGCAGTAAAACCAATACGCCGCGCGAATGGGGTGCCAGCCAACGGTTTTGCCAGCGATCCCAGCGCACCAGGCCGCCGCGCCGCGCCAGGTACAGGGCGCTAAGCGCGCCCAAGGTAGTGCCCAGGATGTTGAGCAACCAATCCTCGCGCGATGCGACGCGCTGCGGCAAATAACTTTGCAAAGTCTCCAATACAAGCGACAGAAACGAACCACAGGCCACAGCCAGCCAGCCAGGCGGCACCCGGTGCCGGGTGCGCAAGGCCAGCCAGGCCAGCAAAGCACCTAGCGGCAAATAACCGGCAATATTGACAGCGACATCGAAGCCAGTCCAATAGCGCGGCAGCGGTGCCGCCAAAAAAGCCCAGGGTGCAATGCCCTGGTCGCGCCAGTCAACAAAAGGGTACAGACTGGCATAAACCACCAGCGAGCAGTACATCCAGGTGAGCGGCCAGGCAGCGGATTTGTGCATGGCGCTGTCCGGTCAAAAAGGCTTGAGCACCACCAGCAATACCGCTGCCACAAGAAAAAGCACCGGGATTTCGTTGAACCAGCGGAACCACACATGGCTGCGCAAAGCGGTATGCACTTCCAACTGGCGCAGGATGCGGCCGCAGAGGTGGTGGTAGCCCAGGGTCAGGATGACCACCACGAGCTTGGCATGCATCCAGCCATTTCCGGGCCCCAGGCCCACGCCGTAGTACAGCCACAAAGTCAGCCCCAAGGCCAGCGCCGGGACAGCAAGCACTGTGCTAAAGCGCAACAGCTTGCGCGCCATGAGCAGCAAGCGGGCGCGTTCGGCCTCGGAACCGGGATCGACCATCGCCAGATTCACAAATATGCGCGGCAAATAAAACAGCCCGGCAAACCAGCTGGCGACGAAAACAATGTGGAAGGCTTTGACCCAGAGCATATTCAAAGTGTAGCCGCAGCACCTTCGTGGGGCCGGGCCGAATCACGGGCAAAAAAAACCCCAGCACATGGCCGGGGTGGTAAGCCTATTTGCTGTCACACATCAAGGCCCCGCTCAGGGAGGAAAAGCGGGAAGAACCGAAATCCCCGAGGGAGAGTATACATTTATTAGCAAAAAAGTCACGAATTTATTGTTTTGATCGAAAAAAATGTTTTATGTGTTGCAAACAATTCGTAGGCCTCGGGTTCATCAACGCAGGGGGCTGCCCTAGGAGACGCATCACTTTTATTTCCGAGCACCGCAAAATCAGGCACAATTTTCCCCATGATCACCCCCGCACCCTTCCCCATTGGCCGTCCCCGCCGCCTACGCCGCGACAGCTTCACCCGTAATCTCGTCCGCGAAAACGCGCTTACGGCGCACGACCTGATTTATCCGGTTTTCGTCGTCGAGGGCCAGCGCCAGCGGGTACCCGTGCCCTCCATGCCGGGCGTGGAGCGCCTGAGCCTTGACTTGCTGCTGCCGCTAGCCCAGGCCTGCGTGGAGCTAGAAATCCCGGTGATGGCTTTGTTCCCGGTGATTGACCCGTCGCTCAAAACCTACGACGGTGCGGAGGCGCTCAACCCCGAGGGCCTGGTGCCGCGCGTGGTGCGGGCCCTGAAAAAAGAATTTCCCCAACTGGGCATCATGACCGACGTGGCGCTGGACCCGTTTACCAGCCACGGTCAGGACGGCCTGCCCGACACGCGCCCCGAAACCGAAGGCTATATCCTGAACGACGAAACCACCGCCATGCTGGTGCAACAAGCGCTCACCCAAGCACGGGCCGGAGTAGATATCGTGGCGCCCAGCGACATGATGGACGGGCGCATAGGCGCCATCCGCCAGGCGCTGGAAGCGGAAAAACTGGTACACACCCGCATCATGGCCTACAGCGCCAAATACGCCAGCGCGTTTTATGGCCCTTTCCGCGACGCCGTGGGTTCGGCCGCCAGTCTGGGCAAAGGCAATAAAAAGATGTACCAAATGGATCCAGGCAATAGCGACGAGGCGCTGCGCGAAGTGGCCATGGATATTGCCGAGGGCGCCGACATGGTGATGGTCAAGCCCGGCATGCCCTACCTGGACGTGGTGCGCCG
>JBBAPY010000266.1:0-4032 GCA_040400635.1 Rhodoferax sp. | reverse complement strand
ATAATAATCATGTCCACCGACTCAAACCTGCAACTGAGTTCGGGACATCGCCCAATCCAGCCACCTCGGCTCAGCAAAACTTGGCGATCCGTTTGGCACCGCCGGATATTCCGACCGTGCAAGTTCTCAATACCAACACCTTGACGCCCACCCTGGGCGGTGAAGCTTGGAAGTTGCTCAGCGGATCGGACTACGTCGCATTGGACTCTGGTGACGCATTCACTGTCACCGTCAATGGTCAACCTTACACCTACACCTTAGGCGGCACCAGCAACCCTGCTGGCATGGCTTACAGCACGACCACTAAGGCCTGGAGTTTGACCTTGCCTGCCGGCGTTTTGACCGCCGAAGGTGTGTACGACGTCAGCGTGGCTGTGAACGCAGTGGGCTACCTCACCAAGTCCGACATCAGCAGCAATGAGTTGGTCATCAAAACCACTGCGCCTGTCATCACCATCAACACCTTGGCTGGCGATGACTACCTCAATACGGTGGAGCACGGCCAAGGCCTGTTGGTCACCGGTAGCGTGCAAGACCTCATCCCTGGCGGCACCAGTAACACCGCAGTGGGCGGCACGGTGCGCTTCTCCCTCAACGGCGTCACCACCTACACCGCTATCGTGCAAAACGACGGCAGCTGGAGTTTCAATGTGCCCGCCGCCGACGTGGCCAACCTGAGCGATGCCATCGAAACGCTCTCGGCCAGCTACACCAGCGTTTACAACAACCTGGGCAGCGCCACACGCGATGTGCAGCTAGACCTGACAAACCCGGTCTTCACCTCATCGTCCACGCCGGCTGTAAACGAAAACCTGGCCACCAATAGCCTGGTCTACACCGCTACCGCCAACGACAACGCGAACATCACCTACACCCTGAAAAACAATGGTTTGAGTGACGACGCCGCGCTCTTTACTATCAGCGCCGCTGGCGAGGTGCGTTTGCAGGCCAGCCCAGACTACGAAACCAAAGACCACTACGACTTCACCGTCTTGGCCACCGACTCGCGTGGCAACGTTTCTGAAAAGGTGGTCCGCCTTGGCTTGAACGACCTCAACGACAACACGCCCGTGTTCACCAGCCCTGCCACGGCCACCATCGCTGAAAACACCCCTATCACGACGCCCGTTTACGCCGCCGCCACCACGGACGCCGACGCCACAGCGGCCAATCGCACCGTGGTCTACAGCTTAAAGCCCGGCGTCAACGACGCAGCCCTGTTCAGCATCAACGCCGACACCGGCTTGGTCAGCCTGCGCAGTGCGCCTGACTACGAAACCCAATCGAGTTACCAATTCACCGTGGTGGCTACCAACGGTGCACTGGTGGCAGAGCGCCCCGTGACCCTGTCGGTCACCGATCTGAACGACAAGGCCCCGGTCTTCACCAGCCTCAGTACCGCCAGCCTGGCAGAGAACACCGCCACCAGCGTGCCGGTGTACACCGCCGTGAGCACCGACGCCGATGGCACGGCCGCCAACCGTACCGTGTTCTACAGCTTGAAAGCCGGCGTCAATGACGCCTCTTTATTCACGATTGACAGCAACACCGGTGCAGTGCGCTTGCTCACTTCGGCCAACTTTGAAGCCCAGCCGAGCTACCAGTTCACCGTGGTGGCCACCAATGGCGCACAGGTTACCGAGCAGCCTGTGACCTTGAGCATCACCGATGTCAATGAGGCGCCTACAGCCCTCAGCCTCTCGGCCAACACCATTGCAGAAAACGTCACCGTGGGCAGCGGCGTATTGGTGGGCAGCATCAGCATCACCGATCCTGATGTGGCCAGCATGAACCAAAACGTGCTGACCCTGGAAGGCGCCGATGCGGCCAACTTCGAGCTACGCAACGGCACCGAGCTGTACTACACCCGTACCAGCCCTGACTTTGAGACCAAGTCCAGCTACGCCCTCACGCTCAAGAGCACCGATGGCGCCCTGGTCTACACCCAAGCGGTCACCGTATCGGTCACCGATGTCAACGACAACAACCCCATCTTTAGCAGCGGCGCCACCGGCAGCGTTGCAGAAAACGCAGCCACTTCCACCGTCATCTACACCGCCACGCGCAGCGATGCCGACGGCACCAGCGCCAACCGCGCTGTGGTCTACAGCCTCAAAGCGGGCACGGGCGACATCGCCTTGCTGGACATCGACAGCAGCACCGGCCACGTCAACTTAAAAGCCAGCGCCGACTACGAGACCAAGAGCAGCTACACCTTTACTGTGGTGGCTACCAACGTGGGCACCGGCGCCACGCTGAGCAACGAGCAGGCGGTCACGGTGTCGGTCACGAATGTGACCGAAGTCTCAGCCATTTCCATCACCAACCTGGGCGACAGCAGCGTTGCAGAAAACACCGCTTACATCTCGGCCACGCCGACCTTGAGCGGCACGCCCATTGGCGCGGTCACCTACACCTTAGGCGGCGCAGATGCGGGCCTGTTCACCGTCAACTCCAGCACCGGCGTGGTGAGCATGGTGGCGCGCAACTTTGAAAGCCCGCTTGATGCAGGCGTGGACAACGTGTACAACTACACGCTGATCGCCACCGATGCAGACGGCAACACCGACGACCAAGCAGTGGCGGTGACGGTCACTGATGTGACGGAAGTCTCCACCCTCACCATCGGCAACCTGGGCGACAGCAGCGTTGCAGAAAACGCCGTCTACACCTCGGCCACCCCCAGCTTGAGCGGCGCCATTGGCGCGGTCACCTACACCCTGGGCGGCGCAGATGCGGGCCTGTTCACCGTCAACGCCAGCACCGGCGTGGTGAGCATGGTGGCGCGCAACTTTGAAAGCCCGCTTGATGCAGGCGTGGACAACGTGTACAACTACACGCTGATAGCCACCGATGCCGACGGCAACACCGACGACCAAGCAGTGGCGGTATCGGTCACTGATGTGAACGACAACACCCCCGTCTTTAGCAGCGGCGCCACCGGCAGCGTGGCAGAAAACGCAGCCATTTCCACGGCGATCTACACCGCTGCGAGCAGCGACGCTGACGGCACCAGCACCAACCGCGCTGTGGTCTACAGCCTCAAAGCGAGCACGGGCGACATAGCCTTGCTGGACATCGACGCCACTTCCGGCGCAGTCACCTTAAAGGCCAGCGCCAACTACGAGGCCAAGACCAGCTACAGCTTTACCGTGGTAGCCACCAACGCGGGCACCGGCGCCACTCTGAGCAGCGAGCAGGCGGTCACGGTATCGGTCACTGATGTGAACGACAACGCGCCCGCGTTGACTGCCCCAACAGCCATCACCCTGGCCGACACGCCAGCGGCAGACATCTTCAGCAACCAAATCGGCACACTGAGCGCCACAGACCTTGACGCCGGAACCACCCTGAGCTACAGCATCGCCGGCGGCACAATAGGCAGCACGACTCTCAATGGCGTGACCTACACCGTCAGTCAAGTGGGCACCTACGGCAATTTGTACGTCAAGGCCAGCACAGGCGAATACGTCTACGTACCCGACGCCACGGCGATCAACGCGGTAAGCACCAACCAGACAGAAAGCTTCACCGTCTCGGCCAGCGACGGCAGCCTCACGGGCAGCAACACCTTGACGGTAAACATCACCGGCAGCAACGACACCCCCACCGTCAGCGCAGGCACACAAAGTGCCACACTGGTGGAAGCCGGCGGTGTGAGCAACGCCACAGCAGGGACCGCCAGCGCCACCATAGCGCTGGCCAAGGCCGATGTGGACGGCACGGCCAGCTTTGATGTCACTTACCTCACCACCAACAGCTGGAGCAGCGCCGACAGTGGCGCCACCTACACCAAGGCAGGCACCTACGGCACAGCGACCTTGACCATTGCCACTGGCGTGGTCAGCTACGCGCTGAACAACACCAGCGCAACGACCCAGGCCCTGACTGCCGGACAGAACGTCAGCGATGCGTTTGGCACCATCCAGGTCACAGACGGCACAGCCACATCGCTGAGCTCTGCGATCAGCTTTGCGATCACCGGCAGCAACGACACCCCCACCGTCAGCGCAGGCACACAAAGCGCCACAC
>JBBAPY010000265.1:0-4037 GCA_040400635.1 Rhodoferax sp. | reverse complement strand
TGACGACCACCGAATTGCCGCCTGCCATGGTGACATTGTAAGTTTTTGTTATTTTTTATTATTTATTATAAAAATATTGTTATTTTTATAATAAACTTGTTCAGTTATGTTTTGGGAGGAATCTGCCCATCACCACTTCCCCTGTCGACGCAACACAGCAAGCCCGGCAACACACTGATGCCCACATTCAAGAGGACTATATGGAAAAATTCACCGTCTTAAAAAGAGCCATTGATATCAACATGCCAACCCACAAAGTTTGGCCCATCTTGGCGGATTTTGGCAACATCTGCCACGGCCATCCCGCCGTACGCAAATCGCGCGTCACTTCCGTACAAACCAGCGGCGTGGGTGCCACCCGGCATTGCGACTTCACCATGATGGGCGGCAGCGCCGAAGAACGTGTCACTGAGTGGGTCGAGGGGCAAACTGTGACAGTCGAGGTCTACGAACTGCACAAAATGCCGGGCCTCAAAACCGTCAAACTCCGCTTGGACATCGTGCCCAATGGAAACGCTACGGTACTGACCGGCACCATGACTTACTCGATGCAAAATGCTTTTTTTGACATCGTCAATACACTGGTCATGAAGTCAATGAACACCAAACTGCTCAACGGCATCTTGGCAGGCCACAAGATGTACATCGAAACCGGCGAACTGGTGACCGACAAGACCTGGCTGGATTTAAGTTTGGTAAGTCCCGCTTAGGTAAGCTGTCTTGGCGCTTCCGCCAAGACGAACGTTTGAAAAATGCAGCCACCAGGACTGCTTTTTCATAATGGCCTTGTGCCGCGCCTTGGTGTGCACTCGACAACACGCCGATGTAAGCTTACAAGTTGCTGCCGATGATTACGCCGCCGGCAAAGGTCCGTTTTCGAAGGCGGACGACGAGGTCCCGTAAAAGTCATGTCCGATTTTGACTAAGCGCGGCGTCGGCCCTGCGTATCATCGGCCCATGCCATTGCATGCGACATCACCACTTATGACAGCCACCGGTCTTTCTATGGACTCCGTGGCCTGTTACCGGGCACTGCAAGCCCGGGACGCTCGCTTTGACGGGCATTTTTTTACCGGCGTGCGCTCTACCGGCATCTACTGCCGCCCGGTCTGCAAAGTGCGTATTCCCTTGGAGAAAAACTGCGTTTTTTTTGCGCTTCCAGCCCAGGCGGAGGCTGCAGGTTTTCGTCCCTGTTTGCGTTGCCGGCCGGAACTAGCGCCTGCGGCGCCAGGGCTCTACCACTGGTCCACGCAAGACGCCGGTGCAATGCTGGTGCGACAGGCGCTTCAATTGCTGGACCTCTCCAAGGGTGATACGGCGGTTCAATGGACCGTGCGAGGCTGGGCTGCACGTTTGGGCATCAGCGAACGCCACTTGCGCCGCCTGATGGAAGAACACATGCATATCGCGCCGCTGCAATACCTGCAAACGCGCCGCCTCTTATTTGCCAAGCAGTGGCTCACCGATACCCGCTGGCCCATCAGCGAGGTAGCACAGCGCAGTGGCTTTGGCAGCGCTCGGCGCTTTAACGCCGTGTTTGCCAAACACTACCGGCTCACGCCAGGCTCCATGCGCAGGACCTTCACAATTGGGAATGCGCCGGCAAGCAGAAACGCCCACCCACTGGCCGTTGGTTTAAGCGTCACATTAGCTTACCGGCCACCGCTGGATGCCACCCACTTGATCAGTTTTTTACACCAGCGCGCATTGCCCGGGCTCGAAGCCGTGGACCTGGTACAACTGCGCTACGCCCGCAGTTTGTGTCTGGGCCAGGGTGCGCACCGGTACGAGGGTTGGATGGTGGCGCGCTTTGTTCCGAACAACACCTTGGTAAAGCTACAAATCAGCGCCTCGCTGGGGCCCGCCTTGCTTGAGGTACAGGGCCTATGCCGCCGCTTGCTGGACCTCGATGCCGATCCCCTGGCCTATGAGGCCTTGTTGGCACCGGCTTTTCCGGGCACCGAAGGCATGCGCCTGCCGGGCACGGTCGATGGCTTCGAGCTGGCAGTGCGCGCCATACTGGGCCAACAAATCACGGTCGCTGCGGCCCGCACAATCAGTGCGCGCCTGGTGGTGGCCTTCGGCACTGCCGTGGCAGACAGCGAACACATGCCATTACCAGGAATCACACACTATTTCCCACAAGCTATACGCATAGCCAACTTACCGGCGTCGGCTTTGGGTGCGCTGGGCATTGTGCGCCAACGCCAGGCCGCCATTATTGGGCTGGCGCGCGCCGTGGCGCAGGGGGAGCTGCGGCTCGCGCCTGGCGCGCCGCTGCAATCAACTCTGGAGCGGCTGCAATCCATCGAGGGCATCGGGCCATGGACGGCACAATACATTGCGATGCGGGCATTGCGATGGCCCGACGCATTTCCCACCGGGGATGTAGCCTTACACAAAGCACTGGGCCTGGCGCATGAACCCCGCGCCAAAACCTTAGCGCAAGCAGCATCGCAGCCCTGGCGACCCTGGCGCAGTTACGCCACCGTCCGAGCCTGGCAAAGTGCGGCAACGCGCAGCGCATCTGAACACCCCGTAGCACCATGAAACCCTTTGATCCCCAAGCCGTGCAGTCGACTTACTTCAGCCCGCTGGGCCGGATTCACCTGCTCGCCAATGCACACGCGCTACTCGGCTTGTGGTTTGAGGGGCAGGAGCACTTTCCCGCCCTCGAAGCCTTCCCATCTGTCAACACGCATGCGATTCATGACCTGGCACATGCGCAATTACGCGCCTATTTTTTGCAGCAGGGCCGTGGCTTTTCCTTGCCGCTGGATTACCGCGTTGGCACCGACTTTCAACAAGCGGTGTGGCGCCAGTTAGGCAAGATCGCGCCGGGGCAAACCCGCAGTTATGCAGCGATTGCGCAAGCCATCGGACGCCCTTTAGCGGTGCGGGCGGTCGGTGCAGCTATCGGTCGCAACCCCTTAAGCATCGTTGTTCCTTGCCACCGCGTGATCGGCAGCAATGGTCAATTGACCGGCTATGCCGGTGGCCTGCCACGTAAGATCGCCCTTCTGCAACTCGAAAGCGCGATTTGAATCTCCTTGTCAGCGACGCGCGCCCAGCACGCTGGGTACCTGATTTCATTGCCCTGGCAGCCATCTGGGGCGCTTCTTTTTTATTCACACGCCTGAGTATGGTCGGATTTGGGCCAGTGGCCACCGCCGCGCTGCGCGTGATCATCGCCAGCGCCGTGCTGCTGCCCTTGATGCTGCTGCGCGGGCACCGGGCCGACTTTGTACTGCATTGGAAAAAAGTCCTGCTGGTCGGGGTGATCAATTCAGCCATTCCCTTTGTCTGTATCGCCTTTGCGCTGCAAAGTATTTCCATCGGTCAGTCCTCGGTGCTGAATGCCACCGTGCCCTTGTTTGGCGCGCTGATCGCCTGGTTCTGGCTGGGTGAGCGGCCTTCAGGCTCGCGCGTGGTGGGCTTGCTCATCGGCTTTGCCGGCATTGCCTTATTAGCCAGTGAGAACGCCAGCTTTGACGCCAATCCCCTGGGCGGCTCCAGCGCCTGGGGCATTGCCGCCAGCCTACTGGCCTGCCTGTGCTATGGCATTGCCGCCAGCTATACGCGGCGTTTTTTGGGCGGCGTCCCTTCTTTGGTCTCGGCCACCGGCAGCCAGTTGGGTGCCTCGATTTTTTTGCTGCCTTTTTGCCTGTGGTTTTGGCCGGCGCAGGCACCCAGTACGCAAGCATGGCTCGCCGTGAGCGCCTTGGGCGTGCCGCTCTTCAAACTGCCCAGCGGCGCAGGCCACGATGCGATGAAGCTGCACGAAGTCATGCCACAAGCCATGCTGTTTGTGCGCGGTGAAAACGGAGGCATCAGCCACAACCCACGCGAATCCACCACCAGCGACGACATGCAGCTGTGCGTCGACGCCTTCACCCATGTTTTGAACCAACTTACAACGGAATTGTCATGAGCGCTACCCACGTCAACCACTAACAACAATACCAACAACTCGACACCTGGATCGACGCGCATTTTGACGAACAGGTCAAGTTTTTGCAGGCCCTGGTGCAAGTGCC
>JBBAPY010000264.1:0-4071 GCA_040400635.1 Rhodoferax sp. | reverse complement strand
ATCCAAACCCCCCGTCGCCATCTGGGGCACCAAGCAAGCGGTGCACTATGCGCGCGACCACACCGTGGATGAAGCGCTCAAGCAAATGGGCTGGCTGCAAGCAGCCATCTGGAGCAACCGCCATGTGGGTGAAGCGGTGACCGCGTTTCAAGGCAAACGCACCGGTAATTACCCGGACCTGGCAAAACTCAAGTCCTTCACCGATTTGGCCTGAGCCCGCTTACTGCCGCGCCGTGCGCGTATTGGCCGGGGGCTTTTGCGGATGGCTGGTTCGAAAGGGATTGATGTCCAGGCCACCGCGTCGGGTGTAGCGGGCATAAACCGATAGCTTGATCGGTTTGCAGCGCGTCCATAGGTCCATAAAGATGCGCTCCACGCACTGCTCATGAAATTCATTGTGGTTGCGAAAACTGACCAAATACTGGAGCAGACCTTCTTGGTCGATGGCGTCGCCGGTATAGCTGATTTGCACACTGCCCCAATCGGGTTGGCCGGTGACCAGGCAATTGCTTTTGAGCAAATTGCTTACCAACACTTCGCTCACCGGCGCCTCGCCTTGCGTTACGCGCAGCAAATCCGGCGCTGGGCTGTAGCGGCTGCATTCAATGTCCAGCCGGTCCAGGCTCAGACCGTCTAACTCATAGATCGGCTCGCGGTCAAACAGCTCAGGCGCAATGAGGCGCAGGCCCACAGTGCCCTGCGCCGCCGCACCGCGCCATAGCGCTTCGGATATGTCTTTGCGCATGCAGGCCAGCACCGCATCGCTGTCGACAAACACCGTGTTGTTAAAGCTATTGAGGTAGAGCTTGAAGGACTTGCTCTCCACGATGTTGGGGCTCTCGCAAAGCACGGTGAAATGCGCCAGCGCCAGTTGGGGCTTGCCGCGCGGGTTGAGCCAGCTCAGCTCAAACGCCGTCCACATATCAGCGCCAAAAAATGGGGGGTCACCGGCGATGCCCAATTCACTGCGCTTATCCGCACGCGGCAGTGGGAATAAAAGGCTGGCGTCGTACTGGTCTATGTAGCTGGAGGCTTTGCCCAGTGGCGATTGCTCGGGTTTGGCCGGGGCGGATGTGGTGTTCATAGCGCTTTAGGCGCCTGCCAGTTTGCGGCGAAAGACCAGGCGCTCTGGCGTGGACACTTTGGCTGCCAGGCTGTAGCCGTCACCCGCGAACTGCCGCAATTGCTCCGGCTTTTCCACGCGCTGCTCAATCGCAAAACGCATCATGGCGCCGCGCGCGCGTTTGGCGTTGAAACTGATGACTTTGTACACCCCGTTTTTATAGTCTTCAAACACACATTCGATCACACGCGCTTTAAGCAACTTGGGCTTGACGGATTTGAAATACTCTTGCGAGGCCAGGTTCACCAGCACCGGCTCGGCATCGCCATGCAAGCGTTCGTTCAAGTAATCGGTGATGCGGCCGCCCCAAAACTGGTACAGATCAGCCCCCTGCTCGGTGGGCAAGCGTGTTCCCATTTCAAGGCGGTAGGGCTGCATCAGGTCCAAGGGCCGCAGCACGCCGTACAAACCGCTGAGCACGCACACATGCGCTTGCGCCCAGGCCAGCGCCTCCTCATCCATGGCGCGGGCGTTCAGGCCGTCATAGACATCGCCATTAAAGGCCAGCAGCGCCTGGCGGGCATTTTTTTCGGTCGCGCGCGGCGACCAGGCCTGGTAACGCGCCACATTCAGACCGGACAGCGCGTCGCTCAAATCCATTAACTCGGAAATTTGCGGTGGGGTGTATTGGCGTAAGACCTTGATCAGGGATTGCGACTGTTTCACAAACAAGGGCGCCGAATGCGTCTGCACCTTGAGCGGCGTTTCGTAATCCAGGGACTTGGCGGGCGAGAGAACAAACAGCATGGTCTTAGAAAGGTGCGAAGGGCAAAGCCTGATTGTCGCCTCAAGGGCGGCGGCGCTGCTCGTTTATTGGGGCATTTCAACCACGGCAGCCGTCAAGCGGCGCACTAGCGGCAACACCGCCAACAAGGTCGGGAAGGCTATCAGCCAGGACAAGCCCCAAGAGCCTAGCCATAGTTGCAGCACGCCAGGCGCAAAGCCTACGCCGCGCAGGGTACTGATCCCTGAAATCAAGCAAGTCATGATGCAAGACAGAAATAAAGGCAAGACGACGACCGCATAGCGCGCGGGCAGTTTGCGAAAGGCGGACGGCGGTGGTGGCAGGTTTTCCATGGCCGCGATGGTAACTTCCAAGTGCCATACGCCGCGCCGCGCCGCAGCCTAGAGGGCTTTTGCGGCCGCCTCTGTAAAATTGACGCTCTTTCCCATGCAGCACCGCCCTGCGGCGGCTGCCACCCACACCAAAGCCCCATGTCCACAATACCTCCTGACCAGCCCGGATTGCAATCCCTGTCCAAGTCTTTTGAGCCTGCCGCCCTGGAGGCGCACTGGGGTCCCGAGTGGGAAAAACGCGGTTATGGCCTGGCAGGCGTACGCGGCAGCGGCCAGGCAGACGCCAGCCAGCCGTCTTTTGCGATTCAGCTACCACCACCCAATGTGACCGGTACGCTGCACATGGGCCATGCGTTTAACCAAACCATCATGGACAGCCTGACGCGCTACTACCGTATGCGCGGCCATAACACCGCCTGGGTGCCGGGCACCGACCATGCGGGCATCGCCACCCAAATCGTGGTGGAGCGCCAACTGCAGGACAAGGGCATCAGTCGCCACGCCATGGGCGCAACGCCAACCGAAGCGCGCAAAAACTTTATCGCCAAGGTGTGGGAGTGGAAAGAGGAATCGGGTAACACCATTACCCGCCAGATGCGCCGCATGGGCGACAGCGTGGACTGGAGCCGCGAATACTTCACCATGGACGCCAAGCTTTCGAGCGTGGTCACCGAAACCTTTGTGCGGCTGTACGAACAAGGCCTGATTTACCGGGGCAAGCGTTTGGTGAACTGGGACCCGGTGCTCATGAGCGCGGTCTCTGACCTGGAAGTCGAAGCCACCGAGTCCGAAGGCAAGATGCACTACATCTGCTACCCCTTTACCGATGGCCCGCAACTGATTGACGGCGTGCTGCAAAACGGCATGACGATTGCCACCACCCGCCCCGAAACCATGATGGCCGATGGCGCGCTGGCGGTACACCCGCAAGATGAACGCTACCAACACCTGGTTGGCAAGCTGGTTGACCTGCCCTTGTGCGACCGGCAAATTCCCATCATCGCCGACGACTTTGTAGACCGCGCCTTTGGCTCGGGCTGCGTCAAGATCACCGGCGCGCACGACTTCAATGACTACGCCTGCGCGCAAAGGCACGATCTGCCACTCATCACCATCTTTACCCTGGATGCCAAAGTCAACGGAAACGGCCCACCGACCTACCAAGGTCTGGACCGCTTTGACGCGCGCAAGGCCGTAAACCGCGATCTGGAAGCCCAAGGTTTGATGCTGGAAATCAAGCCGCACAAAATGATGCTTCCGATTTGCGCCCGTACCGGCCAAGTCGTCGAACCTATGCTGACCGACCAGTGGTTTGTGGCTATGAACAAGGTCAGCGACAAAGACCCCACCGGAAAAAGTATCGCGCAAAAAGCGATTGACGCAGTGCAGTCGGGCGAAGTGAAATTTGTGCCCGAAAACTGGGTCAATACCTACAACCAATGGATGAACAATATCCAAGACTGGTGTATCAGCCGCCAATTGTGGTGGGGTCATCAGATACCTGCCTGGTACACCGATGGCAGCTTGGTTGATGGTGCTGATTTCATTGTGGCCGCAAGCGAAGAGGCTGCACAAGCCAAAGCCCAAGCAGCCGGTTACCAAGGCCCCCTACGTCGCGACGAAGACGTCCTGGACACCTGGTACTCCAGCGCCCTTGTCCCCTTCAGCACCATGGGCTGGCCGGACGCCGCGCCGGGGGATGGCGAGGGCGGCTTTTACAACTCCATGCAAGCTGGCGAGGGCGCCGGGGCCGGGCGCAGCGACATTTCGAGCGAAGCGAGTAGGAGCAAGGCCGGTTCCGGCGCCCTCGCCAGCGGCGAAAGCCAAACATCCGATTACGACCTGTACCTCCCCAGCAGCGTACTGGTCAC
>JBBAPY010000263.1:0-4082 GCA_040400635.1 Rhodoferax sp. | reverse complement strand
ACAACTCCACCACGCACGCGGCAAAGCTGCCATATGCGTCTGGCACCGCCAGCCCTTGAAAGCGCCCCGGTGCCAGTTTGGCACCCCAGTGGCCTTCGCGGGCTGCTGCTTCGAGCACTTTGCGATCGCGCCCGCCGGCGGGCAATAGTTCCAGGCGTCCGCGCAGCGCCTCTTTGCCCGCAGCGTGCAGCACTTCGTCCAAAAAGCTCTCGCGTGCAAAAGGGTTTTGCGAGTGGTACACCGAACGCCAGAAGCCCACCGGCACATTGATCTGGCTAATACCGTGCCGCAGGTCCAGGTTTTCCACTTGGTAGGGCATGTCGTGAAACGACTCGCCTGCTTGAAAGTCCTGCCCGTTTTTCAGCGAAGCGGGCCGAATTTTTTCTAATAGCGATTGCGAGGCCATGCGCGCCTGCCAGCCCAGCACGCGTCCGTCTTTGGACACCACTGCGCGTTGGCGGTACAGCGCAGCCGGGCGGTAAAAACCGTGCTGCATATCCTCTTCGCGCGACCAGAGCAACTGCACCGGCGTGCCGCCCAGTTCACGGGCGATCAGTACCGCTTGGCGCACAAAGTCTTGCGAAGCGCCGCGCCGCCCGTAGCCGCCGCCTAGATAAGGACGATGTACCGTCACGTTTTCCACCGGCAAGCCCAGGGTTTTGGCCGCTTCGTTGAGGCTGGCTTCGGCGCTTTGCGTAGGCGCCCAGACCTCGGCCAAATCGCCTTTCACCCATGCGGTACAGTTTTGCGGCTCCAGGGTGAAGTGGTTCAGGTAGGGCGTGAAATAGTCGGCCTCCACCGTCTTGAAGTCGGCCGCTTGGGCGCCCGTGGCCGTTGCCCAGGTGGCTTCGAAATCGCCTTCGCCGCGTAGGCTGCGCGATGCCAGTACCCCGGCTTGCAGGGTTTGGGCAATCGCCTGGTCGTCCAGCTTTTCGTTGCTCCGGTAGTCCCACACCAATTTGACTGCTTTGAGCGCTTGCTGCGCACGCCACCAGTTGTCGGCGACCACCGCTACAAAATCCGGCCCAGTGACTACTTTTTTAATGCCGCGACGACTCATGGCCGCCGCGCCATCCACCGATTTGGGTACGCCGCCAAAGACCGGGCATTGCGCAATCGCGGCGTACAACATGCCGGGCACACGTACATCAATGCCATAGATGGCGCTGCCGTCGCACTTGGCCGGTATATCAAAGCGCTTGAGTGGCTTGCCGATCAGCGTCCACTGCTCCGGGCTTTTGAGCACAACGTCGCTGGGCGCCTTTTGTTGTGCGGCCGCTGCGGCCAACTCACCATAGCTGGCGCTGCGTTTGCTGGCGGCGTGGCTGACCTTGCCTTGCTTGGCGACGAGCTCGCCCACTGGCACGCTCCAGCGTTGGGCCGCCGCCAGCTTGAGCATTTCGCGCGCAGTGGCACCGGCCTTGCGCATCACCAACTGCGAGTCGCGCGTGCCCCGGCTGCCGCCGGTACTAAAGGTGATGTAGACCTTGTTGCGGGCGATATGCTCATTAACCGAAGCGAACTCCATACGCACATCGTCCCAGCGGCATTCCAGTTCTTCGGCCAGCATCATGGGCAGGCTGGTGCTGGTGCCCTGGCCCATCTCGGAGCGCGATACCTGGCAGAACACGCGGTTGTCAGGGCTGATGCGTATCCAGGCATTGATATCGGCTGCGCCCGCCTGCGGCCCGTCGGTGGCGAGCTTGTCCGCTACAGCGGGGGGCAGATAAAAGCCCAGGCTGAGCCCGCCAGCCCAGGCGCTTACTGCGCCGGAGCCTGATTGCTTTAAAAAGCCACGGCGCGATGCATTGATCGCTTCGCTCGGAGCATGGTCTGGGGTGCGAGTTTGCAGAGTCATGGTCATACCCCGTTCAGATCTTGGCAGCGGCTTTGATAGCCGACTTGATGCGCGGGTAAGTACCGCAGCGGCACACATTGGTAATCGCCGCGTCGATGTCTGCATCGGTGGGACGCGGCTTACGGGCCAGCAGGGCGGTAGCCGCCATCAGCATGCCGGATTGGCAGTAGCCGCATTGCGGCACCTGTTTTTCAATCCAGGCTTTTTGCAGGGCCGTTTTGCCGCCCAGCCCCTCAATGGTGGTGACTTTGCGCCCGCTGACTACCCCCACGGGAATGCTGCATGCGCGTACCGGCTCGCCATCGAGCAGCACGGTACAGGCGCCGCACTGCGCCACGCCGCAGCCGTATTTGGTGCCAGTCAAGCCCACTTCATCGCGGATCGCCCAAAGCAGGGGCATGTCGGTTTCAATATCCAAGTCCACGGACTTCCCGTTGAGTTTGAATTGCATTATTCAGTCTCCAGCACACCCAGGCAGAGACCCTGCCATGAAGCTCGGTGTGCCGGCGGAGCATAAAGTAAATTCATGACCGGGCTTGTACCAGCTAAGTCCAACCCGCTGGGGTTTGGGTGATTCACCTGTGCATCTTTGCTCTCACGCTGATGCAGCAGCTGCGCCAATGGCTTATTCAGTGCGGTGCCTCTTTACGCTCTAGCATGCCGTAATCGCGCACCACGCGAAATGCGCGGGCGCTTTGCAGACCCGGCACATCGCTCCAGGCGCGTACGCTGGCTTGCGCTTGGCTGAGGCTGCTAGCTTCCTCCAGGCTGATGAAAGCGCCTTGGTGGTTCACACTTTCAAATCCGGCGTTGCCGGGCGCTTGTCCGTCGTTTGCCTGAATGTAGGCTGCGATGACAAAGCGGCCTTCGTCCGGTGTCTCTAGTTTGTCCTGCGCTGCTTCGCTGAACTGACCCTCGACCCATTGGCAGGCCAAGCTGGCCACGCGGATGCGGTAGTCAGCAAAGTGTTGGTAGCGCCCGGCCTGCTGCGATTGCAAGTGCAGGCTGTCGCGCCGCCAGGCCAGGATGGCAGCCTCGTCAAGCCAGTGTTGGTGCGAAAGCAGCACCGCCTCGTCGCTTAGCGAGCGGTAGCGGTCTAAAAACAAGAGTCCTTTGTGCCTGGCCAGGGCAGGGCGCAGTCGGTCCACATGCTCGAAGTAATGCGGCAAATGCCCTGGTTTGGGGCGAACTTCGAAAAATAGGGCGTACATGGCGGCCTTGGGTTTAGAGGGCGCATTGTGCGCCACCGGCGCGCTGCATGCGCCCTGGTTGCTGCGGGTGACGCGGGCGCGGCGTTCGACGCGTATTGGGAGCCTAAATCACTTTGTTCGAAGAGGTGCCGTGCGACTGGCAAAGATAGTTGATGCGTATCTCGCCTGGCGTCCCAGGCCGTACCGCGCTAAAGCGCAAGGTGTCAATCGGTTGCGCGTCTTCCTGGTACACCGGT
Organism: Rhodoferax sp.; assembly: GCA_040400635.1. Taxonomy (GTDB): domain Bacteria; phylum Pseudomonadota; class Gammaproteobacteria; order Burkholderiales; family Burkholderiaceae_C; genus Allorhodoferax. The sequence continues at coordinate 777 of JBBAPY010000263.1, read as the reverse complement.
GCGCTGGTCGACTCCTTATCGCTGAAATAGGTGTTGCCGGTAAAGGCAATGGTGCGGCGCTCGCAGTCAATAAAGTTCAGGTAGGTGGTGGACTGGTAGCCGGTATTGTTGGGCCCGTATTGCGTGGTGGACCAGGCAGTGCGCAAGCGCGCTTGGAGCAAATTGGATTCAAGCACGATGCTGCTCGGGTCCACATACCAGTAGGTGATTTTCGTGAGGTCGCTGCTGGTGGTAATCAGCTTCCACTCGGTTGCATATGCCGTGCCGCTCAGGCCGCAGCACAGCACCACATACGCAGCGCCTTGTGTTAGCAGCGTCTTCAAAAAAATCATTGCTTGGGTGGCCGCTTGGCAATGCCCATGATTTTGGCCAAGATACCCAGCATCACTTCATCTGCACCGCCGCCAATAGAGCCCAGGCGGCCGTCGCGGAAGGCGCGGGAGATGCGGGTTTCGTAGGAATAGCCCATACCGCCCCAGAACTGCAGGCAGCCGTCCACCACGCTACGGTTGAGTCGTCCGGCCATCAGCTTGGCCATGCTGGCCAGTTCGGTCACGTCCTGCCCTTGCACATACAACTCGCAAGCGCGGTAGGTCAGGGCACGCAGGGCCTCCACATCGGTTTTCATTTCAGCCAGTTTGAACTGCACCCATTGCTGATCGGCCAGCGTGGCGCCAAAGAGTTTGCGCTCTTGCGCATAGGCAATGGTGTCTTCAATACAGTTGTTCAGACCTTGCATGGTGCTGGCCGCCGCCCACAGGCGTTCTTCCTGGAACT
>JBBAPY010000262.1:0-4166 GCA_040400635.1 Rhodoferax sp. | reverse complement strand
GACCACCGTTCAGGCGGTCTTATTCGGGCGCTCAGCGCCCGATGTCCTTTGCCGGCCGCGGTATTGCCGGGTCGGCCCGGTTCGGCCGCACGCGCGGAACGGCCCATTGCTTGATGCCATCGGTCGGCAGTAGTTCAACTGGCTCAAAATCGCTGGCACGAACTTGGCACTGGAGGCCGCCTTGCAATCGCTTGCCGTCAATGGCGGCCTCGATGTGCAATTCCTGGCTTAAGGGCCATTGGACCTTGTTCCTGCACGCGTAAGGACCAAAGACCTGGCCGTCCACTGCAATACTTGTGTTCGGGCTGGGCACCAAGGGCACCGCAAACTCGCTGGCACCATCGCTGAGGAATAAAGTGGTAGGCGCTTCCCAGACGCTGGGGCCGGGATTGGTCAGGCCAACCGCGACGCAGAATGAAGCCGTATGCGGGCCGTCCTGCTTGAACTGTCCTTTATAGGTCATGCGGGCAGCAACCTTAACCGATCCCGCTCCCGCTCCTGCATCCGTTGGCACACCGGCTAACTTGGCTTTTGGGGCCGCGCCGACGGGCACGGTGAGGTTGCCTTCCAATTGGCAGGGACCGGGCTGTATTTTCATTGGAACGAAAGTCCTCTTGTTTTGCGCGTGCGCGGCAGGCGAACCCGAACAGGCCAGTACCAGCGCGGTCATGGCAATCGACAGGGGTTGAAATACGGTCTTGGTGTGCATGGTGGTGCGTCCTGGTTAGTTGAGGTAAGGAAATTGGGACCAGTCTCTGGTCTGCCGGTTGGCCCACTGTTGGGCAAGCGCTAGCGCTGACCGCAGCGGCATGGGTGACAGCGGGTGTTTGCCGACTGCATCGCGCAGGGCGCGTAGTTCGGTGCTTGCCATTTCGGGCCCCAGCATGGCCAGGTAGGCCTGGCAACGAATGCGATCCGGATGCTCTGCTGATAAGCCCTTGAGTGGCCAGGCGCAGCCCATGTCCATGAGCAACCGTGCCTGACCGAGTTGCCCCGTGCGTACCAGTGCAACAGACAGTCGCTGCAGAGTGGCTGTGTATTCCCGGCCCTGATGAATCCCGCTGCTTGCAAAGCTGTCCTGCGCAGTTTGGGCTTCGCTGGCAGCGTTCTGGGCTGCAAGGCGCGGCGATGGCTGGGTCTGCATCAGCCACCAATGGGCGCGCTTCGAATGCAGCGTTGCCGACCAGTATGCATCGGTGCGCAAACCCGGCTCGGCCTTGTCCAGGGTGCGTTTGGCGGCCTCCATGTGCCCTGCCGCCAACTCCAGATAGCCCTGAACGTAGCGGGCTTTAGCGCTGCGAAATGTATCGCTCGAATCTCTGTCGGCCGCCATCAGGGCTTCAAACTGATTTAGCGCATCAGCAAATTTCCCTTGACGTTCCAATGCTGCGACCGCCAGCGTTCGGGCGGCGGTCAGGTTTTCGCCAACATCACCCAACTGGGCTTGGGCCAGGTCGATGGCCTTGAGCGCTAGATCGTAGGCTGCTGGGTAGGCGGCGGCCTCGAACTCGGTAGACGCCCAAACCACCAACAGGTTGATCTGGTCAACCGGCCCGCGTCCCTGGCCTGTGGCGTCTATGGCTTGCGCGATGTGGAACGCTTTTCGGGCTGCCGCATGGTCACCCCGTACCCTGGCTACTACGCCAACGGTCTGGTGTGCAAGGGCCAAGACGGGGTTAGGACTTGCGATCAAGCGTTCAGCCATTGACAGGGCCTGTGCGGCTTTCGTGGCGGCCTCGTCTGTGCGCCCCCGGCGCAGCAAGGCGTCAGCCAGGTAACCCAAGGCCCGAACGCGCGCTGGCGCGGGCACTTCCTTGCCCGTGTCGAGGGCCATCTGCGCCGCTTGCTCAAGCAGTTGCAGCGCCTGGTTCTGGTCGCTCTGTTGGGCGCTGTCTTCCAAGGCCCAGCCCAGGTCCGTCAGGACGTTGATGCGGTTGGCGCTGGTGCTCGTGGGCAGTGACTCCAGTAGCTTCAGACGCTGGCGCTGAACGGCGAGGTTTTTTTGCAGCTGGCCTTGACGGCTGTAGATCTCGCCGATCTGCTTGAGTATCAGCTCCAGTGTTTCGGGGTCGTTTCCAAACTGGTTTTGGGCGGTCGCAAAAGCGCGGTCTACCACTTGTATGTCATCTGCCGTGATGTGCTTGTTTCTCTCGGGGTCGGCACCTGCCACCATCCCGGCGAAAAACTGCTGCGCCGCTGTCGCTCGCTGGCTGGCATTCATGGCCAGTGTGGCCTGAACCTCGGCGCGCCGGGCCTGCCAAAGCGCCACCCCGCTGGTGCCCAGCAAGGCCAGCGCTGCTATGGCACTAGCGGCCACCGCCAACCTGTGTCTTGCAACAAAGCGCTGAGCCACGTACCAGGGGCTGTCAGCGCGGGCGCTGATGGGTTGCAAAGCCAGGTGATGGCGCAGGTCGTCGGCCAGAGCGCTGGCCGAGGCGTAACGCTCCGTGGGCTTGGCCTTGAGTGCCTTGCGCAAGATGATGTCCAAGTCGCCTTGCAGCGCCTTGACCAGCGCTTGGTCTCCCGCACCGTCTTTCACGCGGCGCGACGCCAGTGGCGGCTCGACGTGCAGGATGGCGTCCTCCAGTGCCGCACGGCTGTCACGCACCGGGCAATGGGGCGAGTGACCGGTGAGCAGGTGGTAGAGCATCACCCCGCTGGCGTAGACATCGGCGGCGGTCGTGAGCGTCTCGCGCCGTATTTGCTCGGGCGCAGCATAGGCCAAAGTGATGGCTGGGTTCTCGGTGCGGGTCAGTCCATCGTCCGGGCTACCCTCTGCCGCCTGAAGGGTAGGCATTAGCTTGGCCACACCAAAGTCGAGTAGCTTCACGCAGCCGCTATCGTCCACCAGGACGTTGGCAGGCTTGATGTCGCGGTGCAACACCAGGTTGCGGTGTGCGTGCTCCACAGCGTCCAGCACGGCCAGCATCAGGTGGATGCGCTCGCGCACGCCAAGGTGCTTGGCGTTGGCAAAGGTGGCAATGTCCTGGCCGTGCACCAGTTCCAACACCAAGAAGGGTTGCCCATCAGGCGAGACCCCAGCGTCCAGCAAACGGGCAATGTTCGCGTGGGTCAGCGGCGTGAGAATGGCGCATTCGCGCGCCATGCGCTGCTGCAGTTGGCGGGCACGTACACCCCCCGGCGGGCCGTGCAGGCGTGGGAATTTGATGGCTACTTCGCGCTGCAGATGGCCGTCGTGGTAGCGAGCCCGCCACACGCTTGCCATACCTCCCTGGCCGAGCGGTGCGATAAGTTCGAAGCCAGAGACTACTTGTCCGGGTTCAAAAGCGTCCGCCGCCGCATCGTCGCCTTGGCCTGGCAAGGTGTTTAGCAGGTCCGATGTCTCTACCTTGGCATGGGCGGCCAGCAGTTTGTCCAGCAGGGTCAGCGTGGCGGATTCGGCGGGTGCCAACCGCGCACGCCAAGCCGGCAACTCGCCTGCTGCCAGTTCGGTAGCGGTGTCAAATAGTGCCAAAGCCTGTTGCCAGGCGGGGTAGCGGCTCTGCATGGGCAGTGTGGTTTGCTGAAGTGGTGGTGTGTGGTTACACGCAAAGGAGCAGCAAGACCGGCCAAGGCAAGCTAAATACGCTCACCTTCCAGCAGTACCAGCAGCGCAGCGCGGGCCTTGACCCATTCGCGCCGCACGGTGCGCTCAGAAACGTCCAGCGCCTGCGCCACCTCAGGCTCCGTCAAGCCCGCAAAAAAACGCATTTCCACCAGCGCAGCCAAGCAAGGATTGATGCTCTGCAGGTCTTTGAGGGCATCGTCAATCGCGCTGACGTCGCTCGCTGCGGGGCAGAGGTTGGCGATTTCGGTGTCAAGCGTCAGCGCGCCCTGGCCGCTGCCGCGGCGTTGGGCGTTAGCTTCACGCACGGCATCGACAATGATGTTGCGCATCATCTTGGAGGCGTAAGCAAAGAAATGGCTCTTGTCCAGAAAGCGTTCGGCGCTGGCCGTGGCTAGTTTCAGAAAGCTTTCGTGCAGCAGTGACTCGGTGGCAAAGCTGCGTCGCAGATTGGCCGCATAGAGCCGGTTATGGGCAATGCGCTTGAGTGCCGGGTAGCAAGTTGCAAACAGCTCCGCCACGCTCTCTGGTGGCGTGCCTTGCCAGCGCGCCACGGCCACGTCAAGTTCGTTTTCGTCCATTCCTCCTCCCAAGGTTTGTT
>JBBAPY010000261.1:0-4206 GCA_040400635.1 Rhodoferax sp. | reverse complement strand
ACTTCGAGAAAGCCGTGTTGCACCATAAATGCGCGGATGCTGCTCACTGCAGTACTGCGCGCCACAAAGCGCTTGCGGGCCGCTTCGTCGGTCATCAGGTCGATGTAGCGCTGGCGGTATTTCACTTCCTGGTCATGGATGCCATGGAATTTATCTGGCATGGGACGCAAGCTTTTCGTCAGCAGGCGTACCTCGCTGGCATGTACCGACAGTTCACCGGTCTTGGTTTTGAACAGACGCCCGGTGGCGGCGACGATATCGCCCAAATCCCAATGCTTAAAGTCCTCGTAACGCTCAGTCCCGACTTCCTCGCCCTTGACATAGATTTGAATGCGCCCGTTGCTCGGCCCGAAGGACGCGTCTTGCAAAGTGCAAAAACTGGCCTTGCCCATCACGCGCTTGAGCATCATGCGGCCTGCCACCTTGACTTGCACCTGCAGGCCTTGTAGTTCTTCTGCTGTTTTACCGTCGTACAAGGCAAACACATTGGCTGCCACCTGGTCGGGCGCAAAGTCATTAGGGAAGGCCGGACCCAGGCCTTGGGCTTGGCGCTCGCGCAGGGTTTTAAGCTTTTCGCGCCGTTCCAAAATAAGTTGGTTTTCGTCGATGGGTGCTGTTTGCGGCGTGGTGGCTTCGGACATGTGTGTGCGATAAAGAGATAAAAATACGGGCCTGTTGGTGCTGTAGCTCCGCTGCGGGGCGAAGCCAGGATTCTAAGAGCCTGCCGCTGGCGATTATCATTCCGCCTATTTCCTGCAAATGGCGCGCTGCGCGCGATGCTTATAGACATGCCTTACCAAATTATTTCTATGGTGTTGGACCTTGTCGTCGGAGTCATCGGCGGTGCGTGTTTGCTTCGCCTGTATATGCAGCAGCAGCGCATCCCCATGTCGGCGCGGGCAGGAAATCCGCTAGGGCCTTTTTTATTTGCGGTGAGCGACTGGATCGTGTTGCCACTGCGGCGCGTTTTGCCGGGCTTGGCGCTGCTGGACCTGGCCAGTTTGCTCGCCGCCTATCTCTTGGAATTGGTGCAATATTCACTGCTTTGGCTGATTCAGGGCATGCCCTACGGCTATGGCGCAGTGGCCGGACTGGCTGGCGTGGGAATACTTCGCTTGGCCGTGTCGGGTACAACAGCGATGGTTTTTATCTACGCGCTTTTGTCCTGGGTGCAGTCCGCATCGCCGGTTTCTGACTTGTTGGACCGTTTGGTGGCGCCCCTGTTGGCGCCGATCCGCCGTTACCTACCCTTGGTTGGTGGGGTGGACCTATCGCCCTTGGCGCTGTTGCTGGCGCTGCAAATCGCGGGCCTATTGATCCATCCGCTCGATGGCGCGGTCTTGATGCTGCTGGCCTGACACCGCAACTGTGGCCCTCTCGGCTTTAAATCACCGCGTCGGTGGGATGGCGCTGTAGCATGGCCAGCGCTTCGGCCACGGTTTTGCGCATTTCACGTCGATCGCAAATCAGGTCAATTGCCCCCTTGGTTTGCAAAAACTCGGAACGCTGGAAGCCTTCTGGCAGGGTGACCCGTACCGTGGACTCAATAACGCGCGGACCGGCAAAGCCGATCAAGGCCTTTGGTTCGGCAATCACGATGTCACCCAGGAAGGCGAAACCGGCGCTCACACCACCCATGGTCGGGTCGGTGAGCACACTGATATAGGGAAGGCCTTTTTTGGCCAGGCGCGTGAGCGAGGCATTGGTTTTGGCCATTTGCATCAGGCTGAGCAGGCCTTCTTGCATGCGGGCACCACCGGTGGCTGTAAAGCACAAAAAGGCAGATTTTTGCTCCATAGCCGCCTCCACACCGCGCACAAAGCGTTCTCCGACCACCGAGCCCATGCTGCCGCCCATGAACTCAAATTCGAAGCAGGCCGCCACCACGCCAATGCCATGTACCGATCCGCCGATAACGACCAGCGCATCGGTCTCGTTGGTATTTTCCAGGGCCTCTTTCAGGCGCTCTGGATATTTGCGGCTATCTTTGAATTTAAGTGCGTCCACCGGCAGCACTTCCTGACCAATTTCAAACCGGCCTTCGTTGTCCAAAAACGCATCCAGCCGGGCCCGCGCGCCGATGCGGTGGTGGTGGCTGCAGGTAGGGCAAACATTGACGTTTTGCTCCAGATCCGACTTGTACAGCACGGTCTCACAGCCTGGGCATTTGACCCATAGCCCTTCGGGCACCGTGCGGCGATCCGCCGGGTCGGTTTGCTCAATCTTGGCAGGTAGCAGTTTTTCAAGCCAACTCATAGTCTTACTCCGTGTTTCGCTTGTACAAGGCTCGCGGGTTCCAAGCCGGTGTCAGGCATCCATTGCGTTTCGCACTTCGGCCAGGAAGGCATGGGCGATAGGCGCCACCGTATCGCGGGCTGCATTTTCAATTAATTGAATGATTTTGCTGCCGATCACTACCGCATCGGCCACTTTGGCAATGGTCGCCGCGGTCGCACCATCGCGGATGCCAAAACCGACGCCTACAGGGATTTGGATGTGGCGACGTATGCGCGGCAGCATGGCGCCGACGGCATCGGTGTCCAGCGTGCCCGCGCCCGTTACACCCTTGAGCGAGACGTAATACACATAGCCACTGGCAACTGCCGCGACCTGCGCCATGCGCTCGTCGGTACTGGTGGGCGCCAGCAAAAATATCAAGTCCATATGGCGGGCCCGCAGTTGGGCCGCAAAGTCAATACATTCCTCTGGCGGGTAGTCCACTACCAGCACCCCGTCCACGCCGGCTTGCGCGGCATCGTGGACAAAGGGGCTGTCCACGCCGGACGCGGCATGGCGCTGGTCATAGCGCTCTATCGGGTTGGCATAGCCCATCAGCACCACCGGCGTTTTATTGTCGGTTAGCCTAAATTGGCGCACCATGGCAATCACCTGCACCAAGCCGATACCCATGGACAGCGCTTTGTCGCCCGAGCGCTGGATGACCGGGCCGTCGGCGCTGGGGTCGGAGAAGGGAACGCCCAGTTCGATGATGTCGGCCCCCGCGGCGACCATGGCGTGCATAAGCTCTGGTGTCACATCTGCGTACGGGAATCCTGCGGTGACGAACGGAATCAGGGCTTTGCGGCCTTGAGCGGCCAGAGCGGCAAACGTGCTTTGGATGCGGCTCATGCTTTGGCTCCCAAGCCGTGCAATAGGACAGGCTGCTCGATACCCCCTTTTACGGTCTGCCCTTGGCAGCTCGGGCGGCAGTAAAAGTCCCCATTGCTCAGGTCCGCCACCGTGCCGATGTCTTTGTCGCCCCGGCCGGAGAGATTCACCAGTATTGACTGGTCAGGCCGCATAGTCTTGGCCAGTTGCATGGCATAGGCTACCGCGTGGCTCGATTCCAGCGCGGGGATAATGCCTTCGGTGCGGCACAGGTAATGAAAGGCCTCCAGCGCCTGTTTGTCGGTAATGCCCACGTATTGCGCGCGTCCGATGTCACTTAGGAATGCATGTTCAGGGCCCACGCCAGGGTAGTCCAGTCCGGCGCTGATGCTATGGGTCTCGGTGACCTGGCCGTTGTCATCTTGCAAAACATAGGTCCGGTTGCCGTGCAAAACGCCGGCACTCCCGCGCTGAATCGAAGCCGAATGTTTGCCGCTATCGAGCCCTTCGCCCGCTGCCTCCACGCCGATCAGCTGTGTGTTTTCAAAAGGGATGTAAGGGTAAAAAATACCCATGGCGTTGCTGCCGCCGCCCACGCAGGCGATCACCGCGTCCGGCTGGGTGTTGGCCGCATGTTGGGCGGCCAGCATGTCCGGCATTTGGGCAATGCATTCGGTGCCGATGATGCTTTGGAAATCGCGCACCATCATGGGGTAGGGATGCGGGCCGGCCACCGTGCCGATGATGTAGAAAGTGTTGTCCACATTGGCAACCCAGTCCCGCATGGCTTCGTTGAGCGCGTCCTTCAAGGTGCGGCTGCCGGACTCAACCGGCACCACGGTGGCGCCCAGCAACTTCATGCGATAAACGTTGGGGCTTTGGCGCTTGACGTCTTCACTGCCCATGTAAACCACGCACTCCAAGCCGTAGCGGGCGCAGATAGTGGCGGTGGCCACGCCGTGCTGACCGGCGCCGGTCTCGGCGATGATGCGCGGCTTGCCCATGCGCTTGGCCAGCATGGCCTGGCCTATGGTGTTGTTGATTTTGTGCGCGCCGGTGTGGTTCAGGTCTTCGCGCTTGAGGTAAATCTGCGCGCCG
>JBBAPY010000260.1:0-4219 GCA_040400635.1 Rhodoferax sp. | reverse complement strand
ATGCTTTCCCCGAACTGAGCAATGACGCCGGGCGTGGCGCGCTCTTTAACTTGCGCGCCGTGCCTCTCGAAGAGTCGGGCATGGCGCCCAAAGAGATTTGGTGCAATGAAAGCCAGGAGCGCTATGTCATGGCGATTGCGCCTGATTCCTTGCCCCTGTTTACTGCCTTGTGCGAGCGCGAGCGCTGCCCTTTTGCGGTGGTTGGCGTGGCCACCGAAGATAGGCTGCTGGTGGTGGCCGATGAAGGCGCACCATCGCCGGTCGATATGCCCATGGACGTGCTGCTGGGCAAGCCGCCCAAGATGCACCGCGATGTGCAAACCCTGCACCGTGACTTTGCGCCGCTGGATTTAAGCGGCGTGACATTGCACAACGCAGTGACGGCGGTGTTGTCGCACCCCACGGTGGCGTCTAAGCGGTTTTTGGTCACGATTGGCGACCGCACGGTTGGAGGCCTGAGCCATCGCGACCAGATGGTCGGACCCTGGCAGGTGCCGGTGGCCGATTGCGCGGTGACGCTCGCCGACTTCCAAGGCTTTGCCGGAGAGGCCATGTCCATGGGCGAGCGCACTCCGCTGGCAGTGATCGACGCACCGGCCTCGGGCCGTATGGCGATTGCCGAGGCGATTACGAATTTGCTCGCTGCGCCGATTGAACTGTCACGCGTCAAACTCTCTGCCAACTGGATGGCCGCTTGTGGCGAGGCCGGGGAAGATGCGGCGCTCTATGCCACGGTGCAGGCCGTGGGCATGGAACTGTGCCCGGCATTGGGTATCTCAATTCCGGTCGGCAAAGATTCGCTTTCGATGCGCACCCAGTGGACGGACGAAGAGGGCGTTGCGAAAAAAGTCAGTTCGCCGGTTTCGCTCATCGTTTCGGCCTTTGCCAGCATCGCCGATGTACGGCCTACGCTGACACCGCAATTGCAGCCGGTGGACGATGCGCTGCTGGTACTCATCGACCTGGGGCGGGGTAAAAACCGCATGGGCGCTTGCATTCTGGCGCAGACCCTGGAGCAAACAGGCCACCAGGCGCCGGATCTGGACCAAGCGCAAGATCTGGTCGCCTTGGTCCAGGCCGTGAATGCCTTGCGCACTGAGAAAAAAATACTGGCCTACCATGATCGCAGCGATGGCGGTCTTTTGGCCACCGTGACAGAAATGGCTTTTGCTGGGCGTGTGGGCGTAGCGCTGAATGTGGATATGTTGGTGCTGGAAGGCGACGGCGTGTCCGACAGCCGTATGGACGTGGGCGATAGCAAAAACTGGGCAAGCCAGGTCGGGGCGCTGCGTGAAGAGTTAACACTCAAAGCCCTGTTCAACGAAGAGCTGGGTGTGGTCTTGCAAGTGCGCGCTGCCGATCGCGATGCGGTGATGGCGGTGCTGCGCGCGCATGGCTTATCCAAGCACAGCCATGTGATTGGCAAGACGCGACCTGCCAAGGCTAGTGAGACGTCGGCGCTAGAAATTTGGCGCGACGCCAAGGCGGTATTTAGCGCTCCTTTGCAGGACCTGGCGCAGGTCTGGGACAGTGTCAGCTGGAAGATTTGCCGCCTGCGCGACAACCCTGCGTGCGCCGACGCCGAGCATGCTGCGTTTGGCGCGCATGGCGATGGTGGCATGCATGTGGTTTTGCCATCTGGGCTAGCCCCCGAGCCCGCACCAACGGCGCCCGCTTTGCTCGCCCGCAAACCCCGTGTGGCCGTATTGCGCGAGCAAGGCGTGAATTCGCATATCGAAATGGCCTACGCGTTTAGCGAAGCCGGCTTTGACGCCTTTGACGTACACATGAGCGATTTGCAAACCGGCCGCGCCGATCTGCGCGACTTTGCCGGCTTGGTGGCCTGCGGCGGCTTTAGCTATGGCGACACCTTGGGTGCAGGCATAGGCTGGGCGCGTTCGATTACGTTTAACAACCGCTTGGCGGACCAGTTCCGCGCGTTTTTTGCGCGCCCTGACACCTTTGGTCTGGGCGTGTGCAATGGCTGCCAGATGTTTGCTGAGCTGGCGGACATCATTCCGGGCGCCGCCCACTGGCCGCGCTTTACCACCAACCAAAGCGAGCGCTTTGAGGCGCGCCTGTCCATGGTGGAAGTGCTGGACTCACCTTCGCTATTCTTGCAAGGCATGGCCGGGGCGCGTTTACCCATCGCCGTGGCCCATGGTGAGGGCTTTGCCAACTTTGCGCAGCGCGGTGACGCCAGCCAAGTGCTGCGCGCTATGCGCTTTGTCGATAACGCCGGGCAGGCCACCGAAGCTTATCCCTTTAATCCCAATGGCAGCCCGGCGGGCCTGACTGCGGTGACGACTGCCGACGGGCGCTTCACCGCCATGATGCCGCACCCCGAGCGCGTGTTCCGCAATGTTCAGAGCAGCTGGACTGCCCTGGACATCAGCGCCCGCAGCCCTTGGATGCACTTGTGGCACAACGCGCGCCAATGGTTGGGCTGAGCCTTCGGGCTTGGGCTTGGCGCGCGCTTGGGCTTATTTGTTTACGCTTTCAGCGCTTAGTTGCATCGGACCGCAGACTATGAACATTGCACGCTATCAGTGGGTGGATGCGCTGCGCGGCCTGGCCATGGTGTGGATGACGGTTTTCCACTTGTGCTTTAACCTGGCCAACGCCGGTCTGATTCAAGCCAATTTTTACCAGGATCCGCGCTGGACGGTGCAGCGCACCTGCATCCTCAGCCTGTTTTTGCTCTGCGCGGGTGCGGGACAAGCCATCGCCTTGGCGCAGGCACAAACCTGGCAGCGCTTTGGCAGGCGCTGGCTGCAGATTGCGGGATGCGCTTTGCTGGTAAGCGCGGGTTCTTATCTCATGTTCCCCAACAGCTTTATTTACTTTGGCGTTTTACACGGCATGGCGGTAATGCTGCTGATCACCCGCTTTGTCGGCGCGCGCGCGCGCTGGCTATGGCTGCTCGGCGCGGCGCTAGTAGCCCTGAAATGGATGGCGCCCTGGGCGATCAACGCGGGATGGTGGGACAGCGCATTCAACGGTATGTCGCTCAACTGGCTGGGCCTGATCAGCACTAAGCCGATCACTGAAGACTACGTTCCTTTGGTCCCCTGGCTGGGCGTGATGCTGTGGGGTATGGCGGCCATGCAATCCGTACTGAGTCGTTCGGCCACCCATACGCTGCAACAGGCTGATGTCGCGGCACTGCGGCCCTTGGCTTTACTAGGGCGTTGGAGCCTGAGCTATTACATGCTGCACCAACCGTTGATGCTGGGCGCGTTGTGGTTGTGGCAGCGTACCTGAATCGCGCTTGCAAATCAGCAATGAAAAACGCGGCACCAAGCCGCGTTTTCTTTTAGTGGCAGATAGAGCCGCTTATTCAATCTTGGCTTTGCTACGCAATTCTTCCTGGTACTTGGCGAGATTTTGCTGGGTCAGGTGCTGGGAAATTTGGGGTTTCACCTCTTCGAACTTGGGCATATTGGCTTCGCGCACGTCATCGAGGCGAATGATGTGAAAACCGAATTGGCTTTTCACCGGGACTTCGGTGGTTTTTCCTTTGCCCAGGGCCGCTAGGGCGTCCGAAAACTCTTTGACGTAGCTGGCGGGGTTGGCCCAGTCCAGTTCGCCACCCTTGACCGCAGAGCCGGGGTCTTTAGAGGATTTTTTCGCCAGGTCTTCAAACTTGGCACCTTTTTTCAACTGCGCCAGCAGGGCTTTGGCCTGGTCTTCTTTTTCCACCAGGATGTGGCGCGCTTTGTATTCTTTGCCAGCGTTGGCGGCCGAATAGCGGTCGTACTCGGCTTTCACATCTGCTTCGCTGACGGGGTTCTTGGCCTGATAGGCGGCAAATAATTCGCGGATCAGGATGGATTGCTTCACTTGCTCCATCTGTGCTTTGAAGTCGTCGGTGGCGTCCAGGCCCATGGCTTGGGCCGCTTGGCTGAATACTTCGCGCGCAATGACTTCTTCTTTTAACTGGCCTTGCATGTCCGGTGTGACCGGGCGGCCGGAACGGGCCACTTGCTGGGCCAGGGCTTCTACGCGGGAAGATGGCACGGCTTTACCGTTCACGATAGCCACGTTTTGCGCCAGGCTAGGTGCCGCATACAGGGCCAGGAGGGTTGCCGCCGTGGCGGTCCAAACTTGAAATTTCATTCGAGATCCTTGAGGGCTAGAGAAAAACTAAACGCGTATTGTCGCTGGTTCGTGGGAGGGCCATGTCCAGTGCGCGGGTGCCGCCTGGCCGGGGTCAGCT
>JBBAPY010000259.1:0-4265 GCA_040400635.1 Rhodoferax sp. | reverse complement strand
GAATTTGAGCCTCAACAGCTCTCTCTCCTCTGAAAAACGTTGGGACACTACTGAATAAAAATATGAAACAAATTTTGCAAGATATGAGTAAGGGCGCTACTTATTTGAGCGAGGCACCCGCCCCGGTTGCATCTAGGAATTCGCTGTTGATTGCTAGTACCGTGAGTTTGATCTCCGCTGGCACCGAGCGCATGTTGGTAGGCTTTGGCAAAGCCTCCTATCTGGATAAAGCTCGCCAGCAACCTGAAAAGGTCAAGATGGTGCTTGAAAAGGTGGCCACTGATGGGCTGATGACTACCATAGAGGCGGTGCAGTCCAAGCTGGCTCAGCCGTTGCCGCTGGGTTACTGCAATGTGGGTGTGGTGACTGAGGTGGGCACAGGGGTGGACGGCTTCAAGGTGGGTGACCGCGTCGTGTCCAACGGGCCTCATGCCGATATGGTCAAAGTGCCCAAAAACCTGTGCGCCCGTATTCCGGATGGAGTGGATGACGAGTCTGCCGCGTTCGTGGTGGTGGCCAGCATTGGGCTCCAGGGCATTCGACTGGCGCAGCCAACGCTGGGAGAAGCTTTTGTCGTCACTGGGGTGGGTTTGATTGGCTTGCTGACTTTACAGTTGCTGCGAGCACAGGGTTGCCGTGTATTGGCCATTGACTTTGATGAAAGCAAATTGGCTCTAGCACGGCAGTTTGGCGCTGCCACCTGCAACCCTGGAGCTGGTGAAGACCCTGTGGCCGCAGGCATGGCGCTTAGCCGGGGTCAAGGAGTGGACGGTGTGATCATTACTGCGTCTACCAAGTCGAATGACCCCGTGACACAAGCGGCACGCATGTGCCGCAAGCACGGGCGCATTGTGTTGGTGGGAGTGACCGGGTTGGAACTGAACCGAGCTGACTTTTATGAGAAAGAGCTGAGCTTTCAAGTGAGCTGTTCTTACGGGCCGGGGCGCTACGACCCCAATTACGAGGAGAAAGGCCAAGACTACCCGGTGGGCTTCGTCCGCTGGACCGAGCAGCGCAACTTTGAGGCAGTTTTAGACATGCTGGCTAGCAGGCATTTGGATGTGAAACCGCTCATTAGCCACCGCTTTGCATTTGAAGACGCACCGCAGGCCTACCAGCTGCTCACCCAAGATACTAGTGGGTTGGGCTTTTTGCTTCAATACACCTCGCCGGTATCTGAGCGGGCAGTGCGGATTGTGACTCTGTCACCCGGTCTGCAATTTTACGCACAGCGCCCGGTGCTAGGCTTTGTTGGTGCGGGCAACTATGCCTCACGTATGCTGATTCCGGCGTTTAAGGCGGCGGGGGCACAGTTTCATACGATCGTTACAGCGGGTGGCATCAATGGCGTGATTCATGGTGAAAAGGCGGGGTTTTCCGAGGCTTCCACCGATATGGAAGCCATGCTGGCCAACGCGACTATCAACACGGTGGCTATCGTTACCCGCCACGACACGCATGCCCGCTTTGTGGCCAAAGCCCTGAAGGCCGGAAAAAACGTGTTCGTGGAGAAGCCGCTGGCTATTCACCATGACGAACTGGCCGATGTGCAAACTGCTTACGCACTGTCGCATTTTTCGGGTCAAGGGCCGCAGTTGATGGTGGGGTTTAACCGCCGCTTTTCACCACAGGTGCAAAAGATAAAGGTTTTGCTGCAGGCGGTGAAAGAGCCCAAGTCCTTCATCATGACCATGAACGCAGGGGTCATTCCCACCAACCATTGGACGCAAGACAACGCGGTGGGCGGTGGCCGCATCATTGGTGAGGCCTGCCACTTTATTGACCTGATGCGCTTTTTGGCGGGCAGCCCGATTGTGTCGGTGCAGGCGCGCCGCATGGGCGATGCGCCGGGGGTGCTCATTACCGAAGACAAGGCGAGTATTACCCTAGGCTTCGAAGACGGCTCGTTTGGCACCATCATGTATTTAGCCAATGGTGCGGCCAGTTTCCCCAAAGAGCGGGTAGAGGTGTTTGCTGCCGGGCGCGTGCTGCAGTTGGACAATTTTCGCAAGCTCAAGGGCTACGGCTGGTCGGGCTTTAGCAAGCTGAACTTATGGAAACAAGACAAGGGTCAAAACGCCTGTGCGGTGGCGTTCTTGCAGGCTGTGGAAAAAGGCTCGCCCGCCATTCCGGTGGAAGAGATTTTTGAAGTAGCGCGTGTCACCATCGATGTAGCGGAGCAGTTGCGCAAGCAATGACCGGTTTCACGTCAAGAGTCCGCACAGCGCTAGCGCTGGGTTTGCCTAACATTGCAAGGGCGGCGTCGTACCGCGTGGGCGTCAAGCTGGGCTTGAACCCGGTACGACGGTTGAAAGCCGCCGTGCCGAAGGGGCCATTTTTCCTGGCACCTACGTTGAAGGCGGTGCCGGGGCCGCCCGTTTCTGTTTCTAGGTGGCAGACGTCGGCGCACTTGTTCAGCCGGTGGCCGTTCACCGTGACTGCCGCTCCGCCGGACTGGTTGGCTAACCCTTACACGGGTCAACGCGTGGCCGCGCCGGAGCGCGACTGGTGGCAGATACCGGACTTTGACCCCGCCGTCGGCGATATCAAGCTCATTTGGGAGCTGTCGCGAATGGACTGGGTGCTGGCTTTCGCGCAGCGCGCCCGCACTGGCGATGGCGAAGCGCTGGCCAGGCTGAACGACTGGCTGGCCGACTGGTGCATGCACAACCCACCTTACCGTGGCCCGAACTGGAAGTGTGGGCAAGAAGCGTCCATGCGGGTCATGCACTTGGCCATGGCGGCAATGATTTTGGGGCATGTTCAACAGCCCACGCCCGGTCTGCGTGACTTGGTGCACCTGCATTTGCAGCGCATTGCTCCTACCGTCCAATACGCCATGGCGCAAGACAACAACCACGGCACTTCGGAAGCTGCGGCGCTGTTCATCGGCGGCAGCTGGCTGGCTGCATTGGGCGTGAGCGAGGGCGCTCGGTGGCAACAAATCGGTCGCCGTTGGCTGGAAAATCGCGCCGCTCGGCTGATCGGGCCGGATGGCAGCTTTAGTCAGTATTCGCTGAACTACCACCGCGTGATGCTCGACACTTTTTGCATGGCCGTGGTGTGGCGTCGACACATGGCGTTGCCGTCGTTTTCCGAACGCTGGTGTGAGCGCGCGCTGACTGCCACGCAGTGGCTGCATCACATGGTCAACCCGATCAATGGCGACGGCCCTAACCTGGGGGCCAACGACGGCGCCAGGCTGCTGCAGTTGACCGATTCCGCATATCGCGATTACCGACCCAGCGTGCAATTGGCCATGGCCCTGTTTGCAGACCAACGTGCCTACGCAGAAGACGGCCCGTGGAATCACCCCCTGCACTGGCTGGGCGTGCCGGTGCCCCAAGTGATGGCCCCACAACCGGGCAACCGCGTGGCCGATGATGGTGGCTTTGCCGTGCTTCGGCGTGGTGCCGCCATGGCAATGCTGCGCTACCCGCGCTTTCGTTTTCGACCCAGTCAGGCCGATGCGCTGCATCTGGACCTGTGGCTGGAGGGAGTCAACCTGCTGCGCGATGCTGGCTCCTACAGTTACAACACCGAGCCGCAGTGGCTGAACTACTTTGGCGGTACGGCCAGCCACAACACCGTGCAGTTTGATGACCGCGACCAGATGCCACGCTTGAGCCGCTTCCTTTTTGGCGATTGGTTACGGACTGAGGGGCTGCAGGGTTTAAGGGAGGACGAGTTTGGAGTCCATATTGGCGCGGGCTACAAAGATGCTCACGGTGGACGCCACCACCGTGCTATTGAGTTGGATAACGGAATGATGCAGGTTATAGATGACATATCTGGCTTTTCGCGCAAGGCTGTTTTACGCTGGCGTTTGTCGCCGGACGATTGGATACTAGAGCGGGAGGTTGACATGCCCCGTCTGATCAAGGTGCGGAACAGCAAACAGACGCTGACAGTTCATACTTCCGTCCCGATCGTACGTTGCGAGTTAAGCAATGGCTGGGAGTCGCGTCACTACTTGGAAAAGACGAGCTTACCTGTGTTAGAGATCGAAGTGCATGAGTCGTGCAAGATTGTTACAGAAATAAGGTGGTGAAATGCTTGCTAAACTAAAGTACTTTTATATCAAGAAAATTTACGCTGATCATAACGATGCCAAAGTTGTAAAGGTAATGTTACGTGAGTTGCTATCAAACCTTTCTCCCGACGCTAAGGGCTTGAATGTCGGGTCCGGTAAAACTAGGATCGACCCGCGCATCAGAAATATGGAGATAGAGGCGTGCGATGGAATTGATATTGTGGGTTCAGTT
>JBBAPY010000258.1:0-4274 GCA_040400635.1 Rhodoferax sp. | reverse complement strand
CAAATGAGGTGCGCACGGGTACCGGACTGGGGCAGCGAAACACAAAAGCCTGCAAGCTGCTCAGCGTGATGGCCAGAGAAAAAGCACTCGCGCTGGGAATAGGAAGAGGGGCAGGTGCCATGTTTTTCATCAAAAAGTATAAAGGTATGGCATATAATACCTTTAATACAAACGCTGGGATTTTTTCTGGCAAATCAGCCGCTCTTGCGCGCTATCTTCTTTCATCTGCCCGCCACTACGCCATGAATAGCACCAAAACACCCCAGGGATTTGATTACATCATCGTCGGTGCCGGTTCGGCCGGTTGCGTTTTGGCCAACCGCCTCAGCGCAGACCCGGCCTGCCGGGTATTGCTCTTGGAGGCCGGTGGCGCCTCGCAGGGTTTTTGGCTGCGCTTGCCGGTGGGCTACTTTCGCACCATTTTGGACAAGCGTTTTTCTTGGCAGTTTGCCGTAGAGCCGCAGGCCTACACCATGGACCGCCGCATGGTGTGGCCGCGTGGAAAAGTGCTGGGTGGCTCCAGCGCCATCAACGGACTGCTATATATACGCGGTCAACATGCGGACTACGACGACTGGGCGGCCCTGGGGGCCAGGGGCTGGAGCTACCGAGAGGTGCTGCCCTACTTCAAGCGCTCTGAGCGCTATGAAGGCGGCGCCAGCGCCTTCCACGGCGATGCCGGTGAATTGGGCGTATCTGATTTGCGCAACGACCATTCGTATTGCGAAGCTTGGCTGGAAGCAGCGGCGCAGGCCGGCCATGCCCGAACCGATGATTTCAATGGCGCGCAATCCGACGGCATGGGCCGCTACCAGTTGACCCTGCGCGGGCACTGGCGCTGCGATGCCGCGACGGCATTTCTGCGCCCGGCGCTGGGCCGCGCCAACCTGACCGTGATCACCGGGGCCCAGGTCACCCAGGTCCTGCTGGAGCATGGCCGTGCAGTGGGCGTGCAATGGTTGCAGTCGGGTGACTTGAAAGAAGCCCGCGCGGATGGCGAAGTCTTGTTGGCTGCAGGCGCATTGCAGTCGCCGCAAATTTTGCAACTGTCGGGCATTGGCCCCCCAGCGGTATTGGGCGCGCAGGGAGTTGCGGTGCGGGTCGATGCGCCTGAGGTGGGTGCCAATTTGCAAGACCATTACCAGGCGCGGGTGATCGTGAAACTGCGCGAGCCCCATTCACTCAATGACTATGTGCGCAACCCTCTGCGGCTGGCGCAAATGGGTGCCCAATGGTTGTTTCAGCAGCGCGGGCCTTTGACCGTGGGAGCCGGCCAGGTTGGCGGTTTGGCCAGTACCGAATATGCCCAGGCAGGACGGGCAGACGTGTTGTTTAACGTGATGCCTTTGTCGGTCGACAAGCCGGGCGATCCGTTGCACCGCTTTTCCGGGTTTTCGGCCTCCGTGACCCAATGCCGGCCTATGTCCAGCGGCACCGTGCATTTGCAATCGGCAGACCCCTTGGCCGCGCCGCGCATCGTGTCCAATTATTTGCAAGAACCGCAGGACGCACGCGTCTTGGTGGCGGGGTTGCGCCAGTTGCGTGAGATTTATGCGCAGCCCGCTTTCCGCGGCCTGGTGACGGGCGAGGAATATTTTCCCGGAAACGCAGTGACAAGCGACAAGGCTTTAGAGGCCTTCGCCCGCGAACGCGGTGGCACGGTGTACCACCCGGTAGGCACTTGCCGCATGGGCAACGATGGCAATGCCGTGGTGGACGACCGCCTGCGCGTGCAGGGTGTTGCCGGGTTGCGCGTGATCGACGCTTCTATCATGCCCCGCTTGGTCTCCACCAACACCAATGCGGCGGCCATCATGATTGGCGAAAAGGGCGCGGCCATGGTGCTGGAAGACGCCCGCCCCAGCGCACGCTCCGCTGCATAAACCAGTATTGGCATCGCCGCAAAACATCAACCACCCAAAGAGAAAACCATGACTGACTACCCCGACATCCAACTGCATATCGATGGCCAGTGGCGCCCAGGTGCCAGCGCGCGCAGCCTGGCAGTACGTAACCCGGCTACCGGCGCTGTCATGGGCCAGCTGGCCTGCGCGGACTTGGAAGACATCGCCCAGGCCGCCGATGCGGCCGAGCGCGGGTTTGAAGTGTGGCGCCGCATCAGCGCCTTCGAGCGCTACAAGACCATGCGCAAAGCGGCGCAACTATTGCGCGAGCGTGCTGACCAGGTGGCCCGCTTGATGACCATGGAGCAAGGCAAACCCTTGGCCGAGGCGCGCCTGGAGGTGATGGCCGGTGCCGACACCATCGACTGGTTTGCCGAAGAAGGGCGGCGCGCCTATGGCCGTGTCATCCCCGCCCGGCAACATGATATTTACCAATTGGTCGTGAAAGAACCGGTGGGCCCGGTGGCTGCGTTTACACCCTGGAATTTCCCGATCAACCAAATCGTGCGCAAGCTCGCCGCCGCCTTGGCGGCTGGTTGCTCGATGGTGGTGAAGGCCCCCGAGGAAACGCCGGCCTCGCCAGCGGCCCTGATCGCCGTGTTCATCGACGCTGGCGTACCGGCAGGCGTGGTGAATTTGGTGTACGGCGACCCGGCGCAAATTTCTTCATTCCTGATCGCGCATCCTGCCATTCGTAAAATTTCTTTCACCGGCTCTACCGAGGTGGGCAAGCAACTGGCCTCTATGGCGGGCTTGCGCATGAAGCGCATGACCATGGAATTGGGGGGCCATGCACCCGTGATTGTGTTTGACGATGCGGACGTGGCCCTGGCTGCCAAGACCATGGTCGCCGCCAAGTACCGCAATTCGGGCCAGGTGTGTGTCTCGCCAACCCGTTTTCTGGTGCAAGAAGGCGTGTACCAAGCGTTCGTCGATCAGTTTGTGGCACATGCCCGCAGCTTGAAAGTAGGCAACGGGCTGGATGCGACCACCACTATGGGGCCTTTGGCCAATCCGCGACGGCTCAGCGCCATGCAAAGCCTGACGGCCGACGCGCAAACACACCATGCCAAGCTACAGCTAGGCGGCAAAGCGATGGAGGGTGCAGGCAATTATTTTGAACCTACGGTGCTGACCGAAGTGCCGCCCGAGGCCCGGGTCATGACCGAAGAGCCCTTCGGTCCTTTGGCGCTGATCAACCCGTTTGCCACTTTTGAGGATGCGGTGCGCGAAGCCAATCGCCTGCCCGCCGGTCTCGCGGCTTACGCCTGGACCCGCTCGGCCCGCACGGCGCAGCAAATCGGTGCCGCCGTGCAAGCCGGCATGATCAGCATCAACCACCTAGGCCTGGGCATGCCCGAAACCCCTTTTGGCGGCGTGAAAGATTCAGGCTACGGCTCCGAAGGCGGCACCGAGGCGCTGGAGGCCTACCTGAACCCCAAGTTCATTTCGCAAGCCGGTTTGGTGTAGCGGGTGATGGCCTCAGAAACTCGCTGAGGCCGCCCACCATCGGCCCTGCTTGATTGCCCGGGTTTCACTTCTTGAGGTCGGGTTGCACCGGCTCGACAAAAGGAAAGCGCGCCCGCGCTTTCACTGCGGTCGGCCCAGCAGCCCCCGAGCCGCGGATAAATCGCTGGCTTTCATCGACAAAGGGTTGGTAGGCCCAGTTGGGCTTGGCTTCGGACTGGCTGGCAATTTCGGCCAAAAACAAGCGCTCTTGCTGGCTGGCCAGAATTTGCGCATGCACGGTGGGCGGGTCCCAGTCCTGCACCAGGCGGACATGCAGGCTTTGCTCAGTTTGCGTATGGGCACTTTGCCCGGCCAGGTTGTGCAGTTCGTCGGGGTCTATTTCCAGGTTGAACAGCAAAGGTGCCAGGCCATCCGTGAAGATGTATTTCCAAGGGCCCATGCGCACCATGCGCGAAGGGGCCATTACGCCTTCGGAGCTGTATTCCGACACCACGCAGCGCTGCGGCTCAGCTGCGCCTTGCAGCAAGCCTAAAAGGCTGTGCCCATGCAAAGGCCCGACGGCGGGCGGCGGCGGCCCTGCATGGGCCAGGTCGCGGAAAGTTGGCAACAGGTCCAGCAGCGAGACATGTTCGCTCACCCGCGTCGGCGCAAAGCGTTTGGGCATGGAGACAATGAGCGGCACGCGCACCGAGGACTCAAAAAAGCATTGCTTGAACCACATGCCGCGCTCGCCCAGCATCTCACCGTGGTCGCCGCAAAACACCACCACGGTGTTGTCCTGCAAGCCGGTTTCTTCCAGCACATTGAGGATGCGGCCGATTTTTTCATCCACATAACTGACCATGCCGTAATAGGCATGGCGCGCGCGGCGCACTTGCGCATCGGACACGCTGTACAGGT
>JBBAPY010000257.1:0-4335 GCA_040400635.1 Rhodoferax sp. | reverse complement strand
TATAGAAGTCCATGGGTATGGCGATGTTGTCACCCATGATGATTTCCATGCCCTTCAAACTCATGTTGTTTGTGCTGGTCGATGGCTGGAGCCTGATCATGGGTTCGCTGGCCGCCAGCTTTGTTACTTAAATTGCGCCAGGAGACATAGCATGGATATCGCAGCGGTTGTGGATTTAGGTCACCAGGCTTTGTGGATGGTGGTGCTGATTTCCGCGCCCTTGCTTGGTGTTTCACTGGCCGTGGGCCTGGTGATCGGCATCATTCAGGCCGCCACCTCGATCAACGAACAGACCCTGAGCTTCATCCCCAAGCTGGCGGCATTGGCTATTACGCTGGCCTTGGTGGGCGGCTGGCAACTCGCTACGCTGGTGGACTATACGCGTACCCTGTTTCAGCGTATTCCTACGCTCTTCACCTAAGCGCTGCCAAGCGCTTACTTTCGCACCATGAACCTGCTGGCTTCCGACATCATCGAAAGGTTTTATACCTTTTTATGGCCCATGCTGCGCATTTCGGCCCTGCTGTTGTCGGCCCCGATTTTTTCTTTGCGGGCGCTGAACGTACGCATGCGCGTGCTTTTGGGCGTCGCGCTGACCTGGATGGTGTACCCGCTTTTTGACTGGCCGACCATCGATCCAGTGTCACCTGCTGGGCTGGTGGAAGTTTTTAATCAGCTCTCCATCGGTTTCGTCATGGGTTTGTCGCTGCAGGTCATTACCGCAGCCATCTTGCTGGCAGGACAGTCCATCTCTACCGCGGTGGGCTTGTCCATGGCCATGTTGATGGACCCCAATTTAGGCAATGTGCCGGTGATCGCACAATTTGTCCTGATCTTGTCCACGCTGATTTTTGTCGGCCTGGGCGGGCACACCATGCTCCTGGCGCTGTTGGTTGATAGCTTTAACAGCCTACCCATCGGCAAAGGCCTGCTCACCACCACCGCTTGGGCACATTTTGTGAAATGGAGCTCCATGATTTTTCTGGGCGCCGTTTTGATGGCCTTGCCGATCATGGTGACCATGTTGTTCATTAATATTGGCTTGGGCGTGGCCACGCGCGCAGCGCCCAGTCTGAACCTTTTTTCGCTTGGCTTGCCGGTCATGATTGTGGCGGGCTTTGCCGTGATGATGGTCGCCCTGCCCAGCATAGGCGCACGCATTGAATGGCTCTGGCTACAGGGTTTTATGGAAATACGGGGCCAGATTAGCCCTGCCGGGGGCTAAGCCATGGCTGACGACAGCGGCGATCGCACCGAAGACCCGACCGCGCGGCGCCTTAAGCGTGCGCGCGATGACGGCCAGGTCGCCCGCTCGGGCGAACTGCCGGCTGCGGCCGTGATGATTTGCAGCGTTTTCATGCTGCTGATGATGGGCGAAGTCTGGTTCAAACAGTTAGCGGTGTATTTTGGTGCCGGCTTCACTTTTGACCGCAAGTTACTGGAGTCGCCCATGCTGCTGCCTGCTGCCTTTGGCAGCCAGTTGCTCCATGGTCTGCTCTTGGTCTTGCCGCTGATGCTGGTCACCATGGTGGTGGCCATACTGGCTTCAGGGGCCACCGGTGGTTTCCTGTTTTCGCTCAAATCCATCTTGCCCGATTTTTCAAAACTCAATCCCATCAGCGGGATGAAAAAAATCGTCGGTGCCAATGCGGCCGTTGAGTTACTTAAATCGATTTTGAAAATGCTTTTGATCGGCACCGTGCTGGTCAATTTGCTCAGTCACCACTTTGCCGAACTGATGTCCCTGGGCGCCATGGCCCTTGAGCCGGCCCTGGCCAAAGCCGGCAGCCTGATTTCTGAGTCCGTCATGTGGCTCACGCTGTGCCTGGTACTGATCGCGATGATCGATGTGCCCTACCAAAAGTACAGCTTCATGAAGCGTATGCGCATGACCAAACAAGAGATCAAGGACGAGCACAAAGACATGGAAGGCCGACCCGAGGTGAAGGCGCAAATCCGCCGTCGCCAGCGCGAAGTGGCGACCGCACGCATGATGCAAAAAGTCAAAGAAGCCGACGTCATCATCACCAACCCGGAACACTTTGCCGTTGCCCTATCCTATGACCCGACCTCAGACGGCGCACCTCTGCTGCTGGCCAAAGGCGTGGACCATACCGCCGCGCGCATCCGCGAAGAAGGCAAAACGCATAGTATCGAAATCTTTGCCGCGCCCGAACTGGCGCGCGCGCTGTACTTCACTACCGAGCTGGACCAGCCCATCCCTGAGGCCCTGTATTTCGCCGTGGCCCAGGTGATTGCTTATGTGTTTAGCCTTGCGCAGGTACAGCCGGGCGTCGAGCCGATGGCGCGGCCGGCACCCAAACTTCCGGCCTCTATGCTGTTTGATACCAACGGCAAACCTTTGCACCCTGAGGCAGTACCCGCATGACCGAACTTCACTTCCCTGGCGACGACAGCATTGCGGGCATGCAACCGCTGCTTTTCCGCGTCGCCGACCGCATGCGCCTGGAGGGCTATGTGTCTGCCCTGGTGCAAGACAATATGAGCCTGTCCCTGGTCAGTGGCTTTGACGCCATCTTGGACCACTACGGAAAATTACTGGTCGCCCGCCTGCGCGAAGCGGCGCCACACATCGGTCTGGAAGTGTGCTTTCCCGCCAGCGCGGACGCCCTGATTACCCGTTTTAACGAGGTGCTGCAAGACTATTCCATCGAAGACGCGATGGGTGCCAAATTCCATAACGCGCCGCCCAAAATCTGGATCGTGCACGACGCCGGCGCACTGCCCGACAATGAAATTCAGCTCCTGGCGCGCTTGGTGCAACATTTTCCCGGCGCCAATATCCGCGTAGTCATGTTGTTTAACGCGTCCAGCCAAAAACAAAAACTACTGGCCGCTTTCGGCAGACGCATCCTCAGCTGGGAAATCGAACCCCCCACGGACGAACAATCCGAGATCTTGCTGGAGCAGGCACGCGCCCAAGGCCGTGAAGGCGTGGTCGGCGCGCTGCTGCGCCAAATTACACCGCAGAGAAAACCGCCACCACACCCCATGGCAATGCCCGAGCTAGTGGCCGAGCCGCCCACGGCACCGCCTGTTGAGTCCAAAACCCCGGAAGTAGCAGAGCAGGACACGGCCGCAACAACGGACCGTACTGCGTCGCGCAAAATCTGGCTGTGGGCCAGCCTGGCAGCGGCTCTCCTTATGGTCTGTGGATTGGGCGTGGCCGTGCTGTACGGCGCCATACCCACGGGCGACAAGGCGGTGCAGGAATTGCGCGCCTTGCTGGGTGGCAATAGTGCCCAAAAGACGCCTGCCGCTAGCGGCCCAGCCGCTGATACTGCATCCAAACCGACGCCGGCCACACCCGATGTCAATCCCGCGGCCGGTGCAGCGAGCTCCGCACCGTTGGCTACCAACCCAGCGCCCAGCTTAACCGCGGCCCCCAAACCGTTCGAAGAAGTGGAAACCATTGTTCCCTCGTCCAGTTCGCGTGGCAAAGTCCCTGTCGCCGCGCCCGAGCCCGCGCCAGTGGCCAAAGAGGTGAAAGAAACGCCCAAGGCACCCGATGAGGCCACTATGTCGCAAAACCAGGCAGGGCAAGCCTGGGTGCGGCAGATGCCTGCTGGCACCTTCCTCGTCCAACACACCATTGTCCCCAGTTACGCCGAGGCCAATAGCTGGCTGCAAGCCCACCCCACTTTGCGGCGCGCGCGCATCGTGGCCAATTACCTACCCAACTTGCCTACGCTGCAGTACTCGGTGGTCTCAGGCCCTTTTAGCTCGCTAGGCGATGCCAGTGCCTATGCGGACAGCCCAGGCGTGCCAAAAGACCCGCAAATTCGCTCAGCACGTTTCATGAAAGAGCAGTTTTCGCAGGAGAACATGGTGGGGGCCAGCCAGCGACGCGGGGAGAATAAGCGATGAGTGAGCCGGAATTTTTCCCCAGCCATGCGCCCCATAAAGTGGAGATGCCCGAAGGCAGCAATGTTGCCAAAAGCAAGTCCGCGCACGTAGGCACCGATATTCGGCGCGTCGCCAAAGACGAAAATATTGCCGAAGAAGATTTGGAAATTGCGCCGGAAAACACGATTCTTTTGCAAGGTGCAGGTGCTGCGGCAAGCAATATCGTCAAGTTGCCGCCGCAGGAAAAGAAAGCACTCAAAACCGTTGCCATTAAAACCGCAGCAGAAACCGCTAAAGCAAGCGCCCCATCCGCAGGCAGTGCTCAGGATGCCGAATTAGAAGCGGAATTTGAAACCGAAGAAATGGTCGAGATGGATTTCCCCGCCCGCGTGATTCAACTCAAGATTGAAAACGACGCGATCCGTGAACAGCTCAAAGCGCTCGATGCGCTCATGAAGGGCGGCTAAT
>JBBAPY010000256.1:0-4355 GCA_040400635.1 Rhodoferax sp. | reverse complement strand
GCGAAGGTGGCCGTACCGTCGGCGCCGGCGTCGTTGCCAAAATCATTGCGTAATTCGCATCCAACCGAGGAATTACCATGGCCACCAAACAAAAAATTCGCATTCGCCTCAAAGCGTTTGATTACAAGTTGATCGACCAGTCAGCAGCCGAGATCGTTGACACTGCCAAGCGCACCGGCGCCATCGTCAAGGGCCCCGTGCCCCTGCCCACGCGCATGAAGCGTTTTGACATCCTGCGCTCGCCACACGTCAACAAATCCAGCCGCGACCAGTTCGAGATCCGCACCCACCAGCGACTGATGGACATCGTGGACCCCACTGACAAAACGGTGGACGCGCTGATGAAATTGGACCTGCCTGCGGGCGTGGACGTAGAGATCAAGCTGCAATAAAGGTTCTGTGGCAAGGCGCAATGCGCGTCGCGCGACAGATTCCGGCGTTTTTGTGGCCGCAAAGCGCCTATAGCCCCTCTGTTCGGGTTATACTCATCGGCTGTCCCTGAATCGGACCGGCGAAAAGCTGGCCAATCCAGGACGGATTTATCAACAGTCTTTCACACCACAACGTTGCCGCCAATTGAAGTGGCGACGGTGGAAGTTACGGAGAAAACAATGAGTCTTAGCAATCATTTAGGGTTGCTGGGTCGCAAGGTGGGCATGATGCGCCTATTCACCGACGAGGGGGATGCAGTCCCTGTCACGGTGGTGGACGTGTCAAACAACCGTGTGACGCAGGTGAAAACCCAAGCCCATGATGGCTACGTTGCCTTGCAGGTAACGTTCGGTTCGCGCAAAGCATCGCGTGTGACCAAGCCGGTTGCAGGTCATCTCGCCAAGGCGGGTGTAGAGGCCGGCGAAATCATCCAAGAATTCCGCACCACTGCCGACGTTGCCGCCCAATACCAGGCAGGCTCAGTCATTGCTGTGAACGGCATCTTCGCCGTCGGCCAGAAAGTCGATGTGCAAGGCACCAGTATCGGCAAGGGATTCGCGGGCACCATCAAACGCCACAACATGAGCTCGCAGCGTGCTTCGCACGGCAATAGCCGTTCGCACAATGTCCCTGGCTCTATCGGTATGGCGCAAGACCCGGGACGCGTGTTTCCCGGTAAGCGCATGACCGGCCACATGGGCGACGAGACGGTCACCACCCAGAATCTGGATGTGATCCGTGTCGACGAAGCCCGTCAGTTGCTCATGATTAAAGGTGCTATTCCCGGCTCGGCCGGTGGATTTGTCACCGTGCGCCCGGCGGTTAAAGCCAAAGACGCAGCGAAGAAAGGGGCGAACTGATGCAGCTCGAACTCCTCAACGAACAAGGTCAAGCGACGGCGAAGTACGACGCGCCTGAAACCGTTTTTGGCCGCGCCTACAACGAAGACCTGGTGCACCAGGTGGTTGTCGCCTTCCAGGCCAATGCGCGCCAAGGTACCCGTGCCCAGAAAGACCGCCAACAGGTCAAGCACTCGACCAAGAAGCCATTTAAGCAAAAGGGAACCGGTCGCGCACGCGCTGGTATGACGTCTTCCCCTCTGTGGCGTGGAGGCGGTCGCATATTTCCAAATATGCCCGACGAAAACTTCAGCCACAAAATCAACAAAAAGATGTACCGCGCCGGTATGGCCGCTATTCTTTCCCAGCTCGCCCGTGAAGGTCGCCTGGCGGTGGTGGACTCGCTGACAGTGGATTCGCCCAAAACTAAACCGCTTGCAGCCCGCTTTAAAGCGATGAATCTGCAATCGGTGCTGGTGATTGCCGATCAGGTCGATGAGAACCTCTACCTGGCTTCGCGCAACTTGGTCAATATTCTGGTGGTGGAGCCCCGTTACGCCGATCCGGTGTCGCTGGTGCATTACCGCAAGGTATTGGTGACCCGGGCCGCCATGGACCAACTCAAGGAGATGTTCGCATGAGCCACGGTTCACATCCCACCAAATTTGACGAAGGCCGCTTGATGCAGGTTCTTATCGCTCCTATCGTGTCTGAAAAAGCCACCATGGTTGCCGAGAAGAACAACGTCGCCACCTTCAAAGTGCTGCAAGACTCGACCAAATACGAAATCAAGGCCGCAGTGGAACTGATGTTCAAAGTCGAAGTCCAAGGCGTTACCGTAGTGAACACCAAGGGCAAGTCCAAGCGTTTTGGCAAATCCATGGGCCGCCGTGACAACGTGCGCAAGGCCTATGTGATGCTTAAACCCGGACAAGAGCTCAACCTGGGCGGGGAGGCTGCGTAATCATGGCTGTCATTAAGATGAAACCCACTTCACCAGGCCGTCGTGGCGTGGTGAAGATCTCGCGCGATCACCTGCACAAGGGCGCGCCCCATGCGCCGCTGTTGGAGCCGCAATTCCAGCATGCCGGTCGTAACAACAACGGGCATATTACGGTTCGCCACAAAGGCGGCGGTCACAAGCACCACTACCGTGTGGTGGACTTCCGCCGCATTAAGGATGGCATTCCCGGTAAGGTTGAGCGCATCGAGTACGACCCCAACCGTTCGGCCCACCTGGCATTGATTTGCTACGCCGATGGCGAGCGCACTTACATCATCGCCCCGCGCGGGTTGGAAGTGGGCAGCACCATCATGAGCGGTGCCGAAGCGCCTATTCGTGTTGGCAACACCTTGCCTGTGCGCAATATCCCAGTGGGCTCCATCATCCACTGTGTGGAGTTGCAAGTAGGACGTGGTGCGCAAATCATCCGCTCGGCGGGCACCTCAGCCACCTTGCTGGCACGCGAAGGCACGTACGCTCAAGTGCGGCTGCGCTCGGGTGAAGTGCGCAAGATCCACATTGACTGCCGTGCCACGATCGGCCAGGTCGCCAATGAAGAACACAGCCTGCGCCGTCTCGGCAAGGCTGGTGTCAAGCGCTGGATGGGCATCCGCCCGACCGTGCGCGGCACCGTGATGAACCCGATCGACCACCCGCACGGCGGCGGCGAGGGCAAGACCGGCGAAGGCCGTCACCCTGTCGATCCATGGGGCAATCTGACCAAGGGTTACCGTACCCGCGCCAACAAGCGTACGCAGGTCATGATCGTCTCGCGTCGCAAGAAATAAGGGGTAGGTAAATGACTCGTTCTCTCAAAAAAGGTCCTTTTGTGGACCACCACCTGGTCGCTAAGACGGAAAAAGCCGTGGCCACCAAGGATAAAAAGCCTATCAAGACCTGGTCGCGCCGCTCTATGATCCTGCCCGACTTCATCGGTCTGACCATCGCCGTGCACAACGGCAAGCAGCACGTGCCTGTGTATATCACTGACCAAATGGTCGGCCACAAGTTGGGCGAGTTCGCACTCACCCGTACTTTCAAGGGCCACCCTGCGGACAAAAAAGTCCAGAAGAAATAGGAGGTGACCATGGAAACTCGTGCAACCCTTCGCGGCGTGCGTTTGTCAGTGGACAAAGGCCGTCTGGTCGCGGACCTGATTCGCGGCAAAAAAGTAGACCAGGCGCTCAACATCCTGACCTTTACGCAGAAAAAAGCGGCCGGCATCATTAAAAAAGTGCTGGAGTCCGCCATTGCCAACGCAGCACATAACGACGGTGCAGATATCGATGAATTGAAGGTGAAAACCATTTACGTCGAGCAAGGTGCATCGCTGCGTCGCTTTATCGCCCGCGCCAAAGGTCGCGGCAACCAAATCCGCAAACCCACGTGCCATGTGTACGTGACGGTCGGTAACTGATAAAGGCCTGGAAAATATGGGACAAAAAATCCACCCCACTGGTTTTCGCCTGTCGGTGAGCCGTAACTGGTCCTCGCGCTGGTATGCCAGCGACCGGGACTTTGCCGGCATGTTGGCCGAAGACATCAAGGTACGTGAATACCTCAAGGTCAAGCTGAAAAATGCGTCGGTCTCCCGCGTACTGATTGAGCGTCCTGCCAAGAACGCCCGTATCACGATTTATTCTTCGCGCCCCGGTGTTGTCATCGGCAAAAAAGGCGAGGACATTGAAAACCTCAAGCGCGATCTGGGTAAACAGCTCGGCGTGCCGGTGGCGGTCAACATCGAAGAAGTGCGCAAGCCCGAAATCGATGCAAAGTTGATTGCTGACAGCATCACGCAGCAGCTTGAAAAACGCATCATGTTCCGCCGTGCGATGAAGCGCGCCATGCAAAACGCTATGCGTCTGGGTGCCCTGGGCATCAAGATCATGTCGGCAGGCCGTTTAAATGGTATCGAGATTGCGCGTACCGAGTGGTACCGCGAAGGCCGTGTGCCATTGCATACCTTGCGTGCGGATATCGACTACGGTGTTTCCGAAGCCAAGACCACTTACGGCATTATTGGCGTGAAGGTTTGGGTCTACAAAGGCGACACCCTGGGTCGTAACGACCTGCCAGCTGCC
>JBBAPY010000255.1:3065-4385 GCA_040400635.1 Rhodoferax sp. | reverse complement strand
GTTTTAGCCAAGTAAGTGTTGGCAATAGCTTGGTTGTTACACCGGCTACAGGTACCAGTACCATTAACGGTATCAACTACACAACAATGGCTGGGGTGAGTTTGAGTGGGTCAGCAGCTGCCAACTACTATGTAACTGGCCCAAGCACTAACCTAACTGCTGCCATAACGTCTGCACCGTTGACCATTACAGCCGTAAATCAAGCTTCATTTGTAACGCAAAACATAGCTTCCTTGACTTACGTGCCAACTGGTCTACTGGGTAGCGACACCATTGCTAGCGCTACTTTGACGACTCTGGCATCGGGCACACAGCCAGCCGGTAACTACGCGATTACTGCATCCAATGCGACTGGTGCAGCAATGAGTAATTACCAAATTATCTATGCGCCGGGAACCTATACGATTGTTCCTGCTGGACAACTGCTCATTACCACCAGCAGTACGACTACTCCTTATTCAAATTTGGCAAGCTTTGCTAACCCAACCGTGGCCTATGCAACCTCTGGTGGCGCGGTCATTAACAATTTGTATTTGACCGCAAGCACCACTGTGAGTGGCGTCACAACTTATACCTATTCTGATGGGGCAGGGGCTAGCCTGAACTTTAACTTTGCGCCAGCTAATCCGGTAATGAGCGGCTCTAACAACGTAAACGTTGGTGTCTATGGTTTATCGGCTTCGAATTTCCAAATTACGGGCAACAACATTACCAACATTTCGCCGGTAGTGACGGGAAATTTAACGGTGACGCCGCGTGCCATAACCATTGCGGCTACGCCAGCTACCTATGTCTATAGCGGTGCAGTACGTGTGTTGACGAATAGCGCTTCAACACCGGGCTTTATTACGAGTGACTTGGTATCAGTTACCGATTCAGTTGCAGCTAAAAACGTGGGAAATTATTTCTCTTCCCTTCTTGCAATAGGCGCTGATGCTGCGAATTACAAGATTAGCTATGTCAATGCAAATTTAAGTATTACGCCATACCTGATTGGTTCGACGCCAGGCGGCCCTACGATGGTCGCCACTGCTGCCAACCGGGTATACAACACCATTGATGCGGCAACCGGCACAGTAGCGATGACGAATTTATTTGCTGGCGATTCTGTAACCGTGAATTTCACAAGCGCAGCCTTTAATAACGCTAACGTAGCCAATGGCAAGACTGTTGCCTTCAGTGGTGTCACTTTGTCCGGCGCATCATCGGCAAACTACGCCATGGGTACGGGTGCAATTACTGCTACAGCCAACATCACACAGGCTCCGGTCACCATCAGTGGCTTAGTTGCCACCAGCAAACAATACGATGGCAGCACGA
>JBBAPY010000255.1:0-2965 GCA_040400635.1 Rhodoferax sp. | reverse complement strand
ACCTGAGTAGCCTGACATTGGGTAACGGCAATTACTACATTGCTGGGGTGACGCTGCCACTGCTGGCCAATATCACACAAGCCCCGGTCACCATCAGTGGCTTAGTTGCCACCAGCAAACAATACGATGGCAGCACGAGTGCAGTGGTTAGTGGTGCGCCGACGATCAGGGGTCTGCTGGGCGCTGATGCTTCGACCTTGACCGGTAGCGTATTGTCTGGAACGTTTGCAAGCTCCAACGTGGCAACAGGTCTTGGGGTGACTGCGAACCTGAGTAGCCTGACATTGGGTAACGGCAATTACTACATTGCTGGGGTGACGCTCCCCTTGGTTGCAGATATTACTTCTCCACCGCAAACTATAAATAATATGGCAGTTGTTCAGCAAGTAAGCCCCCCGTCTGCACCGACTGTCACCCCGCAGCTACAAAAGGTTGTCGATTACAAAGGGGATACTTTGTACGTGCGCGATTCGGATGATTTGAACGGATTTTTTGAGGCCATCCCCATTCCTCCTTCAGGCACTTTTAGGTTTCCATTGCCCAATCAACTCCTACAAAATTTGATTGACATGACCGGCGTAAACAATGGCGCTAGTGCGCAAGGGTACAAATATTTACTCTTGACAGATGGCGCAACACTAACCGTATCTGCCGAAGACGGTAACGATTTGCCGAAAGGCGTGACCTATAGCGCAGCTAGCAGAGCATTTACCGTAGCTAATTTGGCTGAAGTTACCCTACCTGTTAGCGTAAAGGTAACTATCACGCGCCAAGGTAAGGTAGTCAGCACGAAAAAATTGGTAGTTACCCGGTAGATTCATCTTTTCACGAAGGACTAGGACGGTTGCTAGAAACGGTCTTGTAGTGCAGACCCATGTGATACAACCGCTTGGCTTGGGTAAGCCAATTGATTTAGATGTCGAGCCACAATGGTTAGGCCAACAAGCTCGTGATGCAGCTTCCGCCATCAAGCTCTGGCAAGGTTTTTTTACGCTACTTATTTACCGCAAGCCAATTGCATGCGCTGCGAAAAAATACTGTCCGGCGGCAAGGCTTCCCATCCATCCGGGTCTGGCCCGAGTTGCTGTATCAGTTTGCCGCCGCCCATGGGCTCGGTGTAGGTCAGCATGTCCAGACCCCGGCTGCGCTTGCCTTTGCAGTCGTACTCGACCAGAAAGCGGCTGGAGTGCACGCCCTCCCCATCGACTTTCTCCATGTTCACCAGCTCCCAGACTTGCACCGTGTCCGCTTTGCGCGTAACGGTGGCTTTGTCCATAAAAAACTGCGCTATGCCCGCAGGCCCCACTGCAACCCATTCGGCGTGCGCCGTGCCGGCAAATAGAAGTGCGGAGATGCTAATGAGGCGTGCAAGGGGGCGTAGATTTTTCATAGCGGCGGAGTTTAAGCCAGCGTCGCCGGGTTGCCCAGAGCCCCTAGAAAGACCCTGATGCCTTGGGCTGGCGCGGGCTAGTCTGTACCGCAGTGGCACCGGGCAAGAACGGTGTAGTCTGTTTATTCCTGCTTGGCCAACCAGTTGCGCAGCTTGGGCACATCGGGAATATGCACCTTGCTGTAGGCGACATTGAGCAGGCCCAGCGCTTCGAGTTTCTTGAGTTCGGCGTTGAGGCTTTGGCGCGACACGCCCAGCATATCGGCCAGGTCACTCTGCGCTACCTTGAGTTCGATTGCCGAATCGGTCAGCGTGCCTTGTACTCCGTGCAGTTGCGCCGCGTTAAGCAGCAGCAAGGCGAGCTGCCCCGAAAGTGGATACAAATTGCGCGCTGCCAGATAGTCTTGCAGGCGGCGCGAGCGCGCGCACAGCACCTCAATGAGTGCGCGCGCCAGGGGCATATGTTGGTTGAGTACTTCTAAAAAAGCGTCGCCAGCGAGCATCAGCACTTCGCTGTTGCCTTGCGACTGGGCGTTGTAAATACCGCTGGACTGCTCCACCACCGGTATGAGCCCAAACACCTGCCCGCGTTGCAACTGACCGAGTACATGTCTTTTGCCGGTGCGGCCGATGATGTACATGGCCAAGCGGCCTTGGGTGATGATCACCAGGTGCGTCAGAAACTGGCCCCGGCGCGAGACGGATTGCCCGTCGTGCAAATGGACCCGGCTGCAGTGGGCCGCCAGATGGTCCATCAGCGGCCCGGGCAAGTCGCGTAGCCAAGGCACCAGCGCCAGGTCGGCGTGCAGGGCGGGCGGTGGCTTGTGCGTGGAAATCGTCATGGTTTACACCAGTATAGATTGTCGGATTTCGGACAGACAGGCAAAGCCCTTGCGCTCCACACTGCCCTTTTCCGATTCGCAAAGGCCAGACCATGAGCAGCGCAGTGCAGCAATTTTCGGTGTCCGCTTCGGCCGCAGTAGCGGCGATGCAACGCAACCGTGTAGACCATGTGGTGACCGTCCCCGATTGGGTGCAACTGGCCTTGCACCAGCGATTAGAAGCGGGCGTGGCCGGCATGCGCTTGGTCAATTGCAGCAGCGAAAACCAAGTCGTTACCGTAGCTGCCGGTCTCGTCATTGGCGGTAAGCGGCCGCTGCTGGTAATGCAAAACCAGGGTCTTTACAACTGCATCAACACCTTGCGCGCGGTCTGCCTAGACGCCAAGGTGCCCTTGGTGTTTATGGTGGGCCAATTTGGCCGTGAGTTTGACAACCTGGGCCAGCCCAGCACGGCGTCCCGGCGCACCATGGTGCGGATCATGGAGCCGCTGTTGCAATCCATCGGCGTGCCGTTTATGTGTCTGGACGGGGAGCAAGATTTACCCCGGATGGACCAGGCATTTGCGATGGCAGAGCAGCAGTGCGGTGCGGTGGTGCTGCTGGTATCGGCTCCCATGGCCTGGGCCTGATCACCATGATGAATCTATTACAAGCTTGCCTGCCGGTTACCCAGTTGCGTCCGGCCCATGCCAGGATGGGCCTGAAGTTTGGTCACAGCGGCCTGCAACTCCAG
>JBBAPY010000254.1:0-4420 GCA_040400635.1 Rhodoferax sp. | reverse complement strand
GGGAAGAAGGATTCGAACCTTCGCATGCTGGAATCAAAATCCAGTGCCTTAACCAACTTGGCGATTCCCCTACACGGGTTGCCAGCACAAAGCTACCAACCGAAAACCAACGCTTTCAACACCACCCTTGCAGGGGATGCGCCTCCAAACTGTCACAGACCCGAAGTGCCATCTTGTCAGGGGCACCATCCAACTCAAGGCCTGAGGGCAATTGCGCAAACACCGCACTGCCTGAACCCGTCATCCTGGCGGTCAATCCCTGCGCCGAAAACCAGGCAAGGGACTGGCCCACAGCGGGGCAAAGCAGTTCGGCAACAGGCTGCAAATCGTTGCGGCCAAAGCCGTAGGGGTTTGCAGCGAAGCCTGAAATTATAGCAAGGCCGGTATTGCGCTCCAGCATAGGGTGGGCAAAGACGCTGCGGGTGTCCAGCCCGGCCTCGGGCTTGAGCACCGCAAATCGCCCTGCAGGCAGGCTGATCGGCGTGCGTTGTTCGCCCACACCCTCTACCCAGGCGTGCTGTCCGAGCAGAAAAAATGGCACATCAGCGCCCAGTTGCAGGCCAATCGCCGCCAATTGGGACTGCGTCCAACCCAAGTTCCACAGACGGTTGAGCGCCAGCAGGGTGGAGGCCGCGTCCGAGGAGCCGCCACCCATACCGGCCTGGGCAGGCACGGATTTGGCAATGCCGATGTGCACGCCCAAGGGGCAGCCGCTGGCGCTTTGCAGCGCTTTGGCCGCGCGCAGGCATAAATCATCCTTAGGAAGGGCCCAAGTCAGGTCTTCGCGGCTAATGCCCCCGTCCTTGCGCAACTCAAAATTCAGGTGGTCGCACCAGTCGATCAACATAAATGCCGATTGCAGCAGGTGGTAGCCGTCAGCTCGCCGCCCCGTAATGTGCAAAAACAAATTGAGCTTGGCCGGGGCCGGGATATCGTAGAGCGCCTGCATGGCCTGCATTATCTGGGCTCGAGCACCAGGTCAATTTGCACTGCGGGCGTTTGGTCCACACTGCGCGCGCGGATTCGGCCTTGCAGCCTGTCCAGGGTTTGAATTTCCCAGCCCGGCGCAGTTTCGGGCCGCCCATGCAGCCAGGCAAACAAGGCCGGCAGGGGCAGGGCGCTGCCCAGACTGTGGGTGGTCAAGGCATCGACCGATTCAAAGCTGCGCTTTTGATCCCCCACCTCAAGCGTGGCTGAAGTGGCATCCCACTGCATGCGGGCCATGCGGGTGCCCAATGGCGAATTGAGCGTCAGGCTGGCGCGGCGCGCCGTACCCTCCAAAAAAAAATCCGCACTGATGCGTTGCGGCGGATCTCCTGCGACCTGGACGGACAAACGGCCCTCCCACACATCGTTGGGGGTGACGTACTCCTGGCGCTTGGCCGGCGTGCTACAGGCTGCTAGCAGCGCACACAGGAGCACCAGACAGGCCGCCAACAGGCGTCCTGCCAAGGCCCGCCCATCGCTCATAAGCTGCCGCGCAGCCGCACGATAGTGGACTTGAGCGTGTCGTTATCGCGGTTGAGCTCCAACCCCTTGGCCCAGGCGGCATTGGCCTCCTCGCGCAAATTCATGGCCCACAAGACCTCGCCCAGGTGAGCCGCGATTTCGGCATCAGGGCGGGCGCTAAAGGCCGCGCGCAGGATGCGCACCGCTTGCGCACTATTGCCGCTGCGAAACTCCACCCAGGCCATGCTGTCCAGAATAAACGGGTCGTTGGGGGCGAAGCTGAGCGCTTTTTCAATCAGCGCGCGGGCCTCGGGCAAACGTTGGTTGCGGTCGGCCAGTGAATAGCCCAGGGCGTTGTAAGCCGCGTGGTAATCGGCTTGCAGCTTGATCACCTGCCGCAGGATTTTTTCCATCTCATCGGCCCGCCCGAGTTTTTCAGCGGATAGGGCCAGTTCGTACAACAAGTCCACATCGTCCGGCGCTTTCTGCGTCGCTTGGGTCAGCAAGGCATAGGCTTCTTGTTCGCGCCGGCCTTCGCGCAGTAATTGCAATTGCGCCTGTAACTTGGTGCGCGCTTCGTCGGCATCGTCCTCGGGCAGGTTGCGCACCAAGGAC
The DNA here is from genome assembly GCA_040400635.1 of Rhodoferax sp. Lineage (GTDB taxonomy): Bacteria > Pseudomonadota > Gammaproteobacteria > Burkholderiales > Burkholderiaceae_C > Allorhodoferax. The sequence goes on along the minus strand of JBBAPY010000254.1, from coordinate 2,356 downwards.
AGGGCTTCGTCCAAGCGTCCTTGCTTGGCAAACATCATCGCGCGACGGATTTGCACTCTGGCGATGTCTTGCGGACTATTGATACGTGCGAGAAAGCTTTGCGCTTTCGCAAAATCGCCCTGCTTTTCTGCAATTTGCGATAGCAGCAAATAGGCTTGGACCATGCCGCGCGGCGTGAGGCCGTCCTCATCCGGGTCCTCTTGGGTGCGGCTTGGCGGCAAAGCTCCTAAATAGCGATTCAAAGACTGCTCGGCATTTCGCAGGTCTTGGTCTTGAAATTCAATCGAGCCACGCACCAGCCAGGCATCGGCAAAGTCCGGCTGCACCTGGGTTAGCTGCGTCGCCTGCGCCAGGGCTTGGGGATAACGCTGCAAGTCGATCAATTTGCGCACATAGCCCATCCGCACTTGGCCCGATGGGCTGGCGGCAAAGTACCCACTGAGCAATGCATCCAGATCTTCAGAACTGCCGTCGAGCAAATTGATGGCCAGGGACGCAATATCGTCCGACAAAGGGTCAAGTGCCGCGCCCTTGAGCGCCGCTGCCAGTGCGGCAGCGCGATTACCCGCCACCAGGCGTAAATTGCCAATGGCGGCCCAGCAGGCCGGGCCGCTGCTGCGCTTGCCCAGCTCTGCGGTCAAGGCTTTTTCGATGAAGTCAGCGGCAGCGGCTTTGTCGGTTACGCGCAGGTACAAGCGGGTAAGCGCCGTAATGAGGGCGGCGCGTTCGGCTTGCGCGGCGCGGGCCACGCTGCGCTGCAAAGGCGCCAGGGTTTCGGGTAGGCGGTTAAGTCCGATTAGCAATTGCAAAAGGTAACGGTCCGCATCGGGCGACTGCGGCAATGCCTGCTGCCAGGCCTTGGCCGCGCCTACTGCGGCATTGGCATCGCGCCCGGACAAGCCTATGTCCACCGCACGCTGAAACAGCTGTGCCTCGTTGGACTCGCGCGCAGCGTGCAACATCAGGCTGTAAGCCGCGCCGATATCGCCATTGTTAAAACTCAGCTCGGCCAGCATCACCTGGTAAAAAATCGAGGCATTGAGCGCCGAGAGCGCAGGCGCTTTTTCTTCGGCAATGGCCAGGGGTACCGGGGCTTTGGTAGTTTGCGCGCGCGCACCAGGGACAAAAGCCAACAGCGCGAAGGCCATCAAATAGGGGATGCGTGACATGCGGCCATAATAATCCAAGGCCCGTGCAATGAAGTGCCGGCCCAGGGCCATGCCCTTGCACTGGCTTTGCTATACCTACCCCACCCATGCCCGAATTACCCGAAGTTGAAGTGACACGCCAAAGCTTTGCCGATCGCATTGCCGGCTCGCGCATCCTGGCCCTGCGTATGGGCAAAGCCCTGCGCTGGCCGCTGGGCTGCGAGCCGCAGACGCTGGCGGGTCGCCAGGTGCTTGGCGTGCGTCGCCGGGGCAAATACCTGTTACTGGATTTGGACCAGGGCCTGTTACTGCTGCACCTGGGCATGTCGGGCAGCCTACGCTTTGAGCGGGCGCCGGGCGAGGCCGGTAAGCACGACCATATGGACTTGCAGACCAGCCAGGGCACGCTGCGCTTGCATGACCCGCGCCGCTTTGGCGCGGTGGTGTTTGTGCCCGCTGAGTCCAGCCCCGCCGCCCGCAAACTGCTGGGCAAGCTGGGGGTAGAGCCTTTAGGCGACGATTTCCATGCCCTGGATTTTTGGAAAGCCCTGAAAAAACGCAAAACCGTGATCAAGCCATTGCTGCTGGCCGGCGAGCTGGTAGTGGGAGTTGGCAATATTTACGCCAGCGAAGCCTTGTTCATGGCCGGCATCCGCCCGAGCACCCGGGCCGAGCGCATCAGCCTGGCGCGCGCCACCCGATTGCACGCCGCCATACGCACGGTGCTGGCACGCGCAGTACAAATCGGCGGCAGCACGCTCAAAGACTTTTCCAATGCAAAGGGTGAATCGGGTTATTTCCAACTTGAAGCGGCGGTGTATGGGCGCGAGGGCCTACCCTGCCGCGTCTGCGGCACCGCAGTCAAAGCGATTCGCCAAGGCCAAAGGTCCACATTTTTTTGCTCGGTATGCCAAAAGCCCTAAATGCCAAGCCCGACCCCGGCATGGCGGAAAAAGTGGTGCGCTGGCAAACAAGCCATGGACGCAATAGCCTGCCCTGGCAAAACACCCAAGACCCTTACCGCGTCTGGCTGTCTGAAATCATGTTGCAGCAAACCCAGGTCGCCACGGTGCGTGAGTACTTCGAGCGCTTTACCCGCAGCCTGCCCACGGTGGCGGATTTGGCGCAGGCCAGCGCTGATGAAGTGATGGGCTTGTGGAGCGGGCTGGGTTATTACAGCCGGGCGCGTAATCTGCACCGCTGTGCGC
>JBBAPY010000253.1:0-4427 GCA_040400635.1 Rhodoferax sp. | reverse complement strand
ATGCCACACCGGGCAGCGCTGGCTTGGACTTGCGCGCCTGCCTGGACGCGCCGCTGACACTTCAGCCCAATGCTTGGCAACTGGTTCCTACCGGCATGGCCATGTATTTGAAAGACCCGGCCTACGCAGCACTGATCCTGCCGCGCTCGGGGCTGGGCCACAAGCACGGTATCGTGCTGGGCAATTTAGTGGGCTTGATCGACAGCGATTACCAGGGGCAGCTCATGGTCAGCGCCTGGAACCGCAGCAGCGTGCCCTTTGTCATCGAGCCCATGGAGCGCATTGCCCAGCTGGTCATCGTCCCGGTGGTGCAGGCGCAATTCAATATCGTGGAGGCATTTCCCGAGTCCGAACGTGGAGAGGGTGGCTACGGCTCTACCGGTAAAAAATAGCCCTTCAAAAAACGAGCGCAGCCAATGGCCTTGATTCGCCTTGGCCCCGCTTAGTGCAGGGTGCGTTGCTCTAATCCGGGATCAACTATCGCCTCAATGCGGAAAAAACCGCTACCGGTCGAACCACGCTGGAGTTCCTCCTGGCTGGCTTGGCGCACCGATTCGACCCGCATGCGCAAGCGTATCGCGATGCCGGCCAAGGGATGGTTAGCGTCCAGGACCACGTGCTCGGGGTAAATGTCGGTGACTGTGTACAGTGCCTCGCGCGGCGCCTCTGGGTGGCAACCGTCAGGCAAGGCCGAACCTTCAATGGTCAGCCCGACTTCCAGTTCCGCGGGGAATAAGTGTCTGGGCTCCAGAAAGAGTAGTTGTTCGTTAAAGTCGCCAAAGGCTTGCTCCGGTTCGATTTGCAATTGCACGGCGGCACCGGCTTCGTGGCCTTGCAGTGCTTCTTCAATGGCGGGCAGCAAGTCTTTGCCACCAAGCAAAAACTCGACCGGTTCGTCTAAAACGTCCAATTCCTCGCCCAGGGTGTCGCTTAATACCCAGGTCAGCGCGACTACGCAGTGTGATGTGATTTCCATCGGACAATTGTCGCAGTTTCTATTTTTCCGCACCCCAGCTAGGACCCACTTATGCAAGTTGATCAGCCACTACCGCTATTAGGCGGACTTTCTCCGGCGCAGTTTATGCAGCGCTATTGGCATAAAAAACCCTTACTCATCCGCCAGGCGATACCGGACATACAGCCTTTTCTTTCGCGCAGCGCGCTGTTTGAGCTTGCTGCGCGCGACGACGTGCAGTCGCGCCTGGTTACCCAGCAAGCAGCTTCTGCCAAGCAGCCTTGGCGCTTGCGCCAGGGGCCATTTACGCGGCGCGGCCTGCCCCCATTGAAGCAGCCGGGCTGGACGCTCTTGGTTCAAAGCGTGGACTTGCTCGATGCGCGCGTGCAGGCTTTGCGCGAGCAATTTCGCTTTGTGCCAGATGCGCGCCTGGACGATGTCATGATCAGTTACGCCAGCGACGGCGGTGGCGTGGGCCCACATTTCGATAGCTACGACGTGTTTTTATTGCAAACCCAGGGGCAGAGGCGCTGGCGTATCGGCCGCCAGAAAGATTTGACGCTGCAAGAAGGCATGCCGCTAAAAATCCTGGCCGATTTCCAGCCCGAGCAGGACTTTGTGCTCGAGCCTGGCGACATGCTGTACCTGCCACCGCGTTACGCTCACGACGGTGTAGCCCAGGGGGAGTGCATGACTTATTCCATTGGCTTTCGCGCGCCTGACCAGGTGGAGTTGGCACAAGCCCTTTTGCAGGGAATGGCGGAACAACTCGCCGATACTTTGCCGCTTAAGCGCTACCGCGACCCCGGCCAGCCGGCGAGCGACTGCCCGGCACAAATTCCCCTGGAACTTCAGGCATTCGCGCAAGATGCGCTTAACAAGGCTTTGCGCGACCCGGATATGCTGACGCGCACTTTGGGCGAGCACCTGAGCGAGCCTGCGGCGGCGGTCTGGTTCCAGCCGCAAGAAACCGCTTGCGGCTTGGAACACGGTGTGTGCTTAGACAGGGGCACGCGTATGCTGTATGACTCGCGGCACGTGTTTATGAATGGCGAGAGCTTTGAGGCCTCTGGACGGGATAAACAATTGGTGCGTCAGTTGGCTGATCGCCATTTTTTGGATACGCGCGATTGCGCCCGCCTGAGCCCTGGAGCGGCTCAGTTGCTTGGGCAATGGCTGGACTGCGGCTGGCTTCAGGTACTTCAGCAAGGTACAAAAAATTAGTTTTTAGGGTAGAAAACCGGACAAATTAGCACTTTTGTGGTGCGCCCTTCTATTCCCAAAGGGTTTACCCGAGTCATATCTTGTATAATTATGGGCTCTGGCGAAAAGAGATCGAATGCTTTTTGTCGGGGTTCGGGCGGTACGCTGCCTGAGCAATTTCCGGAAATTGTTTCGTTAACTCATTTACTTTCACATCATGAACAAATCACTCGTTTTGGCCGCCGTTATCGCTGCAGCTGCTTTGGCCGCTTGCGGTAAAAAAGAAGAAGCTGCTCCTGCTGCTGCTCCCGCACCTGCTGCAGCACCTGCTGCTGACGCATCTGCTGCTGCACCTGCTGCACCTGCTTCGGAAGCCGCCAAGTAATCTTTACTTGGACGAAAAAAAACCACCGCAAGGTGGTTTTTTTTCGTCTACGCTTTTGTGCTGGCCTTCACACTGGCCGGCACGGCACTTTATTTCAGGTCATTTGCCAGCAGCTTCAAAATGGCGCGTCCGGCATCGGTTTTGTCGGCTTGGCCCTTGCCGTCGAGCACTCTGACCGTGCTTTGCGCACCCACTGATTTCACTTCGATTTGGTACTTTAGCGCCGATGCATCTTTGCTGTCGCTACCCCATTTGAAATTCATGATTTTTTGTATGATCCCGGCGTCTGCATCCAGGGATTTATAGGCGTAACGTACAAAATACAGGCCTTTGCTGCGATCGCGGTCTTCCACGGTGAAGCCAGACCGGTCCAGCGTTAGGCCTACCCGGCGCCAGGCGCTATCAAAACCTTCTACAAGGTCTAGAGTGCCCAATGTTTCGTTGAGGCTAACCGTGGTTTGAAGGGCGTTAGTGGTTTTTGCCGCAGCAGACGGTGTGTTACCAGCGCCCAACTTGCGAAGCAACTTGTTGATAAATTCAGCCTCCACTTCGGGGTCAACCGGCCCGGCTTGCCAGACCGTCCGGTCCTTGAGGTCCGATGTGTAGGTCTCTACCTTGCTGCGTTGGCTAATAAATATTTCTGTTTGTCCGTTGGGGTTGCGCTCTAGTCGGGTGCGAAACTTGTACTGTTCTGGGCTGGAGTACAGGTTGTCAAAGACTTTCGAAATTGCATTTCGCAAAAAATCCTGTGGGATTTTGGCCTTATTTTCTACCCACTGCGTCTCCATAATTCCGATTTCCGATTGCTCCAGGACGAGCGGAAAACCGTTTTCCTGCCAAAAATCTTTAATGGGCTGCCACAAGGCCTCGGGAGCGCGCTTTATAACGATCCACCGCTTATCGCCCAATCTTTCGATGCGCGCGTCTGCAATTTCTAAGGGCGCAATAGAGGCTATTGCCTTTGCGTCAGCTTGCCCGACTGTGTCGGAAGACTTCGCAGGGATGGCCGATACCACGCCATTGACAACCATGTATCGACTTTCAGTCTTCAATTGGGACAAATCAGGCGGTACTTCAAGTGCAACGGGCTTCGCGGTGGACTTGTAATCCACTTTGCTGCCATCCAAAATGGAACAGCCGCCCAGGCTGAGGGCTGCGGCAAGTAGCGCGAGGGGGAAAGTGGATTTCACAAATAAACCTTTGGTAGCGGTGGTCAAATGAGGCCGGTGGATTGAAGCAAATTTTCTAAAGCTGGGCGCAGGGGCTCGCTGAGCTCGGTCAGTGGCAAACGAATGGCAGGGTTGCACAAGCCCATGCGTGCCGCGGCCCATTTGACCGGTATGGGGTTGGCTTCCACAAATAATCCTTTGTGCAGCGGTAACAGGCGGTTCTGAATCTCCATCGCAGCGCGCGGATTGCCTGCCATCGCCGCCACACACAATTCGTGCATCAGGCGCGGCGCAATATTGGCGGTCACGCTGACATTACCGTGGCCGCCACACAGCATCAGGGCGACGGCGGTAGGGTCATCGCCTGAATAAATCGCAAAACCTTCCGGGGCTTCTTTAATTAGCCACTGGGCCCGCTCAATATTTCCGGTCGCTTCTTTGATGCCCACGATGCCCGGGACTTTGGCCAGGCGCAAAACCGTGTCGTGCGCCATATCTGCGACGGTGCGTCCTGGTACGTTGTAAAGCACCATGGGCAAGTCCACGGCGCGGGCGATGGCGCTGAAGTGCTGGAACAAGCCCTCTTGCGTCGGCCGGTTGTAATACGGGACTACTTGTAATTGGCAATTGGCGCCTACCGATTTGGCAAACTCGGCCAGCGCGATGGCCTCTTTGGTGGAGTTGGCGCCGCAACCGGCCATGATGGGCACCCGGC
>JBBAPY010000252.1:0-4444 GCA_040400635.1 Rhodoferax sp. | reverse complement strand
TGCGGGCCGACGCGGATCTCGGTGCGCAGGCCCTGGCTGTCCATCACCCATGCTGCCTCGGCGATCACCATCTCGGTGTCGAATCCGATCACCTTGTCGCGCACACGCACCAGCTGGTTGGGCAGCCACAAGCTGCCGTCCGCCTGCCGCCATCCAGCCAAGGTGTAGGACGTCTGCAGGGCCTGCGCGGCGCGGTGTGCCCGCTCGTAATCGGCGCGGTCCTGGCACGTGCCCTCATCGGCTTGGCCAGACTGCTTGATGACCAGGATGCGCATGCGTTTGGCACGGGCGTCGGCAGTCGTGGCGGTCTCGCCGGTCACCGTGGTGGTGCTCACGTCTGAGGCATCGCCCTCTTCCTCGGACACGTCGCTGGCATAGGTGTCATCGGTGCCTGCTCGCTGGCCCTTCACGATGTACTGGCTGAAAACACCCTTGTAGTCCAGGTCCGCACTGCCTGCCATCACGTTGACGCCCAGCTCGATGGCGGTGCCCGCCCGCCCTGCACTGCCTACGTCGATGAATACCAGGTCGCCGCGCTCGTTATCAGTGCTCAGCACATGGCGCAGGCGCATCATGCGGTCGATGCTCTCGAACACACTTTCGCCCACTTGCACCTGGTGGTCACTGATCACGCGGCCGGTGTCGGTCTCGGAGATCACCCGCACACCGTAAGGTGCTGCAAGCGCTGCAGCGATCACTTCCAGCTTGAGGTTGCGCCACTGCGCTGCTGACTTGGAAGGCGGCGCGATCACGTTGGGCTTCTTGCCGTCCGGGCCGATCACGTCGCGCCAGGAGCCGCCACCTGCGCCGATTGGTTTGCCGGTGGGCATAGGGCAGCAGTCCACCAGGTCAGCGGTCTTGCTGCGGCCCTTGACGCCCACGCTGACGCTCTTGCCGTCGTATTTGATGGGAGTGGCGTCCACATAGCCCGTCATCACCAGATCCGGGCCGATGAACACCTGGCACGCATCACCGGGTTGAATGCGCCGAGGCACATCCGTCTGCCCCGGCCAGCGGTCGGTGACTTCCAGCTCGAAGTCACGCGCCTGGCGCTCGATGCCCGCGCTGATGCGCACGGACTTCCAGCCGCCATACTCTGCCCCGCCGACAACCAGGCGCACCAGATTGGCGGTGTCTTGTGGATCACTCATCGCGTCAGTACTCTCAGTGGCACGGGTGGCACAAAGCCGGGATGGCGCACGCGGTTGCGTGTGACGATGTCGGTGGCGCGGCTGGCGTCTTCATACAGGTCGTATGCGAGCGCCAGGGCGGGCATGGTGTCTGGTGGCGTGGTGGTGGTCAGGCGGGCACTGTCGCGGGCGCGTGTGGTCAGGTCGCGCCATACGGTGCCACGTGCGTCCACCAGCGCCGTGAAGGCGGTGTCTGATGCATTGAGCGCCTCAGCATCCAATGCGCTGGCAATGAAGCTGCGAAGTGCCACGGTGTCGTCGTGTACGGCCGAGGGCGTGAAGCTGCTGGCACCCACCGCCTGCGCGAGGATGACCTGCCGAGCCAGGGCGTTGACGGCCTTGGTGTTGGTGAAGGCCTGCTGACGCGATGGCGTGTAGGTGACCGGCACGTAAGGCGGCGTGAAGGCATTGTGCTGGCTCAGCCGCACAAGCGCCGTGGACAACGCGGCCCAGCGATAACCCGTGTTGATGTACGGCGCAATACCCAGGAAGCCCACGATGCCCCAACCGAGCGACGTGGGAGAGGCCAGCAGGCTGATGGCGCTTTGCAGGTAGCTGGCGGCCCGATTGGCATAGCCCAGCACAGCCAAGCCTGGCACGCTGTTGCCGCTCACCACACCAAACAGGCTGGTGATGTCAGCCGTGGCTTGCGAGGTTACAAAGTCCTGTACTTTGGCCACCGAGAAGCTGCTGGCGAAGTCGGCCACTGCAGCAGTCTGGATGTTCTCAGCTGCGATGCGCGAGAGCGATGTGGTGGAGTCACCCGCCAGCGGGAACGCCAGCTCGCCGGACTCGATGAACGACAGCGTGAAGCGGGCCTGCCCGAGCTGCGCATCGAACACAACGCGGGCCATGTCCTTTTGGCTGACCTTCAGCGTGCCAAACCATGGGTGGACCAGCGTGGCGGTGCCGCCCTGCTCCAATGCGGCCAACAGACGGTTGGCCTGGGCAACATAGTCTGCACCCACCACAAAGCCATCAAACGACAGCTCGCGGGCGGCGCGGCCCAGGTCTTCCACCCAGGGCGTGTCGCGCTGTGGGTACTCATGCAGCTGCGTGCGACGGCCCACACCCATGTCGGTGCTGTTCACCTGGAACGGCACGCCACGGTAGCTGGCAGGGCGTAAGCTCTTTGAGAGTTTTTCAGCCATTACGGCATTCCTGTTGCAAAGGAGCTGTAACCAGCGTCCAGTTTGATCGGCATGTTGCCGCCACTCATGGGCTGCTCGACGCGGCTGCCAGGTGGCAAGCCGTTGATGTTGATGTTGACCTGGCCATCCACACGCCCCTTAGCTTGCGGTGCAATCAGAGACTGACCAGGCCCATCCTGGGGCGGTTGCATCCACAGCGGTTTTTGACTTCGGTTGTTGAAGGTTGGCGCTGCAGATTTGTCGCTGCGTCGCTCATTTTTTGGAGGTGCGGCACTCGGGTCATCATGGAACATGTCGTAAATGGCCGTACCCAATGAGGCGTTTTTGTCGCCCGTCATTTTTTGCACAGCCGGGTTGATAACGTAGTCGTTGAGCAGCGTCCCCACGCCATATCCCACAGCAGCCGCTGCAGCCAACTGGCCCAATGTGGCCAGCAATCCCAGGCCGGTTGTCTGAGCTGCGGCCATTGCAGTAGTCAGAGTGGCAAGACCACCAGCACCGGCTGTAGCCTTGACCGTCATTGCGACCAAGCTCCAGCCGACCTTACCAATACCCACCACCAGACCAGCACACGCCATGATGGTCTCGATGTTCATGTATAGCACCAGCGCGATCAGCGCATTCTTGGCACCGCCCACCATGTCCACGAAGCTGCCGAGACCTTTGAGCAGGTCACCGATACCCTGCAGGATGGCTTTGAAGTCCACCGTCTTGAGGTACTTGGCCAGGTCTTTTGCCATCTTGGACACATCGGCCGCGATGATCTGTTTGTTGGCTGCGAACCATGCCACCAGATCCTTGATCATGGGCTGCAGCACCGGCACCAGCGCCTTGGCGATGGTGTTGGAAAAGCCCTTCAAGACGATGTCCATGTCCTTCATGGTCTTGCCGAACTCGCGGGCACCGTTGATGTCTTCGGCACCCATCACACCTTTAAGACGCTTCATGCGCTCGGTGCTTTCCTTGATGCCTTCGGAGCCCTCCATCAGCAGCGGCACCACTTCCTGCCAGCTCTTACCAAAGAGCGCCATGCCCATGCGGGCCTGTGTGACTGGGTTGGTGTTGCGCACGAACGCATCAGCCAGGTCGGGCAGGATGTCTAGCCCGCTTTTGAGCTCACCGTTGGCACCACGGGTGGTGACTCCCAGCTTGGTGAAAAGTGCCGACAGGTCTTTGCTTTTGCCGGCCGCTGCCATGCCGATGTTTTTATTGAGCTTGCCCATGCTGCCTTCGAGCGTTTCCACGCCCACGCCCGCCTGGTCAGCCACATACTTCATGCGCTGGTATTGCTCCACCGACATGCCAGCTCGCAAGCTGCCCTTGTAGATGGCCTCGCCCATCTCGCCGAAGCCCTGCACCGCGTCTTTGATCTTGGACACGCCAAAGCCAGCGATGAGGCCCGAGAGCGCCGCGAAGGGCAGCCCAATCTTGCCGCTCAACTTACCCGCAGAGCTGGCCACATCGGACAGGTATTTGCGGGTGTCCTTGGACATGGCGTTGACGGTTTTAAGCGCCTTGACCATGCTCTCTGCGTTGGCAGAGATAACGGCCTTGAGTTGCCAGTTGTCAGCCATGCTTTACTCCAGTGGTTGAGCCGCCTGCAGGTCCTCTGCAATGCGACGGGCCTGCCGCTCGTATACGTCGAAACGCTCAAGCGACAAGCCCAGGATGACGGCAGGATCAACCCGCCAAAAATACGCAACCTCAAAGAGGCAGTCGGTGAAGTCTTCTACGCTTCGCCACCGCCATCCCCGAAAAAACCCATGATCACCCCTTGGCAGCGCTGGAAGTCGCCAATGGACATGGCCTTGACGCTGGACAGTGGGACGGAGCCCAGACGCATGATGTATTGACCGATGACCTTGGCGCGGATCTCGATACCAACGCTCTCGCCATCGGCGCTCGGGATGAGTAGCGAGGGCGAGCCGATCTGCATGACGTCGTCCGGGGTGGGCTGACGCAATGTGATCTCGGAGACTTCCTCGCCGTGGGCCGTAATCGGCTTGGCCAGCTTGACCGTTTCGCTCATTGCCATTGCCCCTTGGAGCCGCCGAACTCAAGGTCCACCGTGCCTTCTTCGCCCTTGATGCTGGGCTCGCCCTT
>JBBAPY010000251.1:0-4508 GCA_040400635.1 Rhodoferax sp. | reverse complement strand
AGGCATCTTCAACCTAGAGCCGGCTTTTGCCTGCAACGGTTCGCAGTTCGACCATTTGTTTGCCGATGGCGAAGCGATTGCGCTAGGCCATATGCAGGGCCACACCATGCTAGTGCCCGGCCACACACCGGCGTGCGTGGCCTATCGTTTTGGCGATGCGGTGTTTGTCGGCGACACCATGTTCATGCCCGACGTGGGCAGTGCGCGCTGCGATTTCCCCGGCGGCAATGCAAGGCATCTCTACGCCTCGATACAAAAAATTCTCAGCCTGCCGCCGCAAACCCGTTTGTTCATGTGCCACGACTATCCGCCAGCGGGGCGGGGAGTCGCGTTTGAAACCACGGTGGCTGCGCAACGCGCAAAAAACATCCACACCCACGAAGGCATTAGCGAAGACCAGTTTGTACACATGCGCACCACCCGCGATGCCACACTGGATATGCCTGTGCTCATTTTGCCGGCGGTGCAAATCAACATCCGCGCTGGTCAGTTCCCCCCGGCAGAGGACAACGGCGTGGCCTACGTCAAGATTCCTTTGAACGCCTTGTGACGGCCATGACGCACCAAAGAATCAACTTCGCAACAAAAAATTGCAAAAAATAACAAAACAATAATTGCCAAATAAAAAATAGATTCCTAGAATCGAAGCTATCCCAAAGCAGGTTCCCTAGCTTGCTTTTTAGCCCACCCTCCCGGTGGGCTTTTTTTGTCTGTTGCGCCCTGCAATCACAGGGGCGAGGCTTGCCCGTATCATCAGCGGCTGCTTGATAACTCCGAGCCCCATGATCCGCATCACTGAAATTAAACTCCCTTTGGCCGTATTGCCTGTGCGTGCGCCCCGCGCCGCCGATTCGCCCGACGAAAGCGCGCAAGACCGCCTGCCTGCGGACCATCCCTTTGAGGTGCTGTGCCAGGCGGCGGCGCAGACCTTGGGAATTGCGCCGCCTGAGATTTTGGACTTACAGGTCTTTAAACGCAGTTTTGATGCGCGCAAAGCCGACATCCTGGCCGTCTTTATTGTGGATGTGCGATTGGCCCCGGCGAGCGAAGCGCGCTTGTTGGCGCAGCATGCAAACCATGCGCATATCGCGGCCACACCGGATATGGCGTACCAGGCCCCTGCGACGGCACCTGTCTATTTACCAAATCGTCCTGTGGTCGTGGGTTTTGGGCCCTGCGGAATGTTTGCCGCTTTGTTATTAGCGCAAATGGGATTCAAGCCTTTGGTGCTGGAACGTGGCCCTATGGTGCGCCAGCGCACCAAAGACACCTGGGACTTGTGGCGCAAAAATACCTTGCATGTGCAAAGCAATGTGCAGTTTGGCGAGGGCGGCGCCGGCACGTTTTCGGATGGCAAGTTGTGGAGCCAGATCCGCGACCCGCGTTACCTGGGCCGCAAAGTGATGGCCGAGTTGGTGCAGGCCGGCGCACCGCCTGAAATTTTGTACGAAGCGCATCCGCATATCGGTACTTTCAAGTTGGTCAAAGTGGTGGAAAACCTGCGCGCACGCATCGAATCCTTGGGCGGTGAAGTGCGCTTTGGTCAGCAGGTGGTGGATGTTCAATTGCACAGCGCATCAGGCGGCTCGCAGGCCCTATGCAGATTGGATGCATTGCAGGTCTGTGATGCAGCCTCAGGGCGCGTCTATGACATCGCAGCCACCCACGTAGTGATGGCCTTAGGCCACAGTGCCCGCGATACATTTGCAATGCTGTTTGACCGCGGTGTGGCCATGCAGGCCAAGGCGTTTTCTATCGGTTTTCGCATTGAACATCCGCAGGGCGTCATCGACAGAGCGCGTTGGGGTCGCCATGCCGGCCACCCCCTGCTAGGTGCTGCTGATTACAAGCTGGTGCACCATGCCGGCAACGGACGCAGCGTGTACAGCTTTTGCATGTGCCCCGGCGGCACCGTGGTCGCTGCCACCAGTGAAGCAGGCCGTGTCGTTACCAATGGCATGAGCCAGTATTCGCGCAACGAGCGCAATGCCAACGCAGGTATCGTGGTAGGCATCGAACCTACCGACTATCCGCAGGATGGGGACAGCTTTATCGCCGCCTTTGGCCAGGTCGATGGCGCGCGCTATGCCGCGCAAGCGCAGGCTATGCGCGATGGCAAACCTTTGCTGTCAGACGCCCATGCCGATGCGAAGCGCGCCCATGTACATCCCCTGGCGGGCATGGTCTTGCAGCGCAGTTTGGAATCGGCAGCGTACCAGTTGGGGGGCGCCAATTACCAAGCACCGGGCCAGCGGGTGGGTGACTTTTTAGCGGGGAGGGCATCCAATCAATGGGGCACGGTGACGCCCTCATACCGCCCTGGTGTCAGGCCAGTGGACCTGGCGTCGAGCTTGCCCGACTACGCAATTGCCGCCATCCGGGAAGCGCTACCCGTGTTCGGGCGCAAGATCAAAGGTTTTGATATGGAAGACGCTTTGCTGACCGGCGTGGAAACGCGAACGTCCAGCCCTCTGAAAATGCCGCGCGGTGAGGACTTGCAAAGCAGCAATGTGCGCGGTCTGTATCCGGCTGGCGAGGGTGCCAGTTATGCCGGTGGTATTTTGTCGGCCGGCGTCGATGGCATCCGCGTGGCCGAGGCTCTGGCCTTGGACCTGCTTACATTGCAGCGCGCTTGAACAAAGCCAGCAAGGTACCGGCCAGCACAAATAAGCTGCCAAAAGTGCGGTTCATGGCCCGTATATGCGAGGGATTACGCAGGGCAGCCAAGAGGCGCGCAGCCATGGCGGCGTAAGCTGCCATCACCACCAAATCGGTGAATGAAAGGGTGGCGCCGATCAGCAGGTACTGCGGCAGCAAGGCCTGGTCTAGCAGCAAAAACTGCGGTACCACGGCCAGCATGAATACGGTGCCTTTGGGGTTGACCGCGTTGATCATCCAGCCGCGCAACACCATATCGCGCCGCCGCGTCGAAGGAGCATCTGCATCCTGCGCCACCAGCGGGCCAGGCGCTGCGCGCCACTGGGCAATACCTAGCCACACCAGGTAAGCCACCCCGGCCCATTTCACGATCAAAAACGCAGTGTTGGAGGCGGCTACCACGGCGCCCAATCCCACCGATACCACCAGCAATTGCGTCCAGATACCCATCACCAATCCAAAAACCGTGAAATAGCCGCGCTTGAAACCATGGTTGAGTCCGGCGCTCATGGCGGCAACAGCGCCGGGGCCCGGTGAAATACTGATGGCCCAGGCTGCGACAAAAAACGTCAGCCAGTGCGACAGGTCCATGTTTCTTCATTCCCAAAAAATCAGCGGGCCCCTTGGCTGCCCGCTGTAGGTTGTGTCTGCATTGACAGCGACAGATGCGCCCGCTTGTGCGAGCGCTATCGGCTGCATAAACGCCGCGCGATTATGCGCTTTGCAATGCTGCGATACGCTCTTCAATCGGTGGATGGGTGCTGAACAGCTGGCCGATTCCGCCGGCAATGCCAAACGCGGCCACGCTCTTGGGCAGTTCGCCCGGTGTCATACCGCCCAGGCGGGCCAGCGCGTTAACCATGGGTTGCTTGCGCCCCATCAATTGCGCAGCGCCTGCGTCGGCGCGGAATTCGCGCTGGCGGCTGAACCAGGCCACCACCATGGCTGCGGCAAAGCCCAACACGATATCAAGCAGGACGGTGGTGATGAAGTAAACCATGCCGGGCCCGCTGCTTTGCTCATCGTTTTTGCGCAACAAGCCATCTACCGCGTAGGCGATAACGCGGCTGAGGAAAACTACAAAAGTGTTCATCACGCCCTGGATCAGCGTCATGGTCACCATATCGCCATTGGCGATATGCGCCACTTCGTGGCCAATGACTGCTTCGACTTCCTCGCGCGTCATACCGGCCAGCAAGCCGGTAGACACGGCCACCAGCGCCGAGTCCTTGAAAGCACCGGTGGCAAACGCATTGGGCTCGCCCTCGAAGATGCCGACCTCGGGCATGCCAATACCCGCTTTTTCAGAAAATTTACGCACGGTTTCCACAATCCAGGCCTCGTCAGCGTTTTGCGGCTGCGCAATCACCTGTACGCCCGAGCTCCACTTGGCCATGGGTTTGCTGATGAGCAGCGAAATAAAGGCGCCACCAAAACCGATGAGCAGTGCATAGCCCAGCAGCAGGCCCAGATTCAGTCCGTTGCTGGTGAGGTAACGGTTCACGCCCAAGAGGCTGGCCACGATACCCAGTACCACCACAATCAGCACATTGGTGAGCACGAGTAAAAGAATGCGTTTCATATCAACTCCAGAGAAAATGTGCGCGCCGCACCAACACCGGTTTGTGCTTGGCGCTCTAACACAGGCCTCCATGGTAGGGCCGGGCGGTGAAATTACAAGTCACTGCGCCCAAGCGCCCAGGCAAATTGCGGGCTTTGGCGGCATCATCAAGGCGCATCGCGAGGCGGGCGGAACACCGAAACATCGTTGTAAAAGCCGGGTACTGCGTTGTCCGGCCACCAGCCGGGCACGCCCAATACCGGTAAATGCGCAAAGGGTTTACCGGCCG
>JBBAPY010000250.1:0-4522 GCA_040400635.1 Rhodoferax sp. | reverse complement strand
GCTATTTGTTTATCGCCCTGATTTATTTTGTGTTTTGCTACTCAATGTCGCTGTACAGCCAATGGATTGAAGCGCAAGTGAATAAAAGCAAACAGCGTTAAGGACAGCCATGACCGAGCCCATCATCACCTTCGACAAAGTCAACAAATGGTATGGCAACAACTTCCATGTCCTGCGCGACATTGACTTGCAAGTAGGCACGGGCGAGCGCATCGTGGTTTGCGGGCCCTCGGGCTCGGGAAAATCCACACTGATTCGCTGCATCAACCGCCTGGAAGAACACCAGCAAGGCCGCCTGGTAGTCGATGGCGTGGAGATTACCGACGACCTCAAAGCGATTGACGATGTGCGCAAAAAAGTCGGCATGGTGTTTCAGCAATTCAATTTATTCCCGCACCTCACGGTGCTGGAGAACCTGACGCTCTCGCCCATGTGGGTGGGCCGCCTACCGAAAAAAGAGGCTGAAGAAAAAGCCATGGAGCAATTGCGCCGCGTGCGCATTGCCGAGCAGGCGCTCAAATACCCGCTGCAACTGAGCGGCGGCCAGCAACAGCGGGTGGCGATAGCGCGGGCTTTGTGCCTGACGCCTAAAATCATGCTGTTTGACGAGCCAACCTCGGCGCTGGATCCGGAGATGATCAAGGAAGTGCTCGATGTCATGATCGAGATGGCCGAGCAAGGTATCACCATGGTGTGCGTGACGCATGAAATGGGTTTTGCCAAGGCCGTGGCCGACCGGGTCATCTTTATGGACGAGGGACAGATCGTGGAACAAAACACACCCGAGGCGTTTTTCAACAACCCGCAAAATGAGCGCAGCCGCGACTTCCTGTCCAAGATACTAGGCCATTGATTTGAACCACATCCCCCGCACCAAGGACCTTGCCGCATCCACTGCCAGCGCGCCCGCCTTTATTCAAACCGAATTTCGCCAAGCCTTGGGCCAGTTTGCTACCGGCGTGACCCTGGTAACCGCACGCAGCGATAGCGGTACCCTGGTGGGCCTGACGGTGAATTCGTTTAACGCTGTTTCGCTGGACCCGCCTTTGGTGCTCTGGAGCCTGGGCCTGCGCTCAGCTTCTATGGAAGTGCTGCGCAGTTGCACGCACTACGCCATCAATGTGCTGGGCGCTGAACACCAAGCCCTGGCGATGCAATTTGCCACCAAAGCCATAGACCGTTTTGCCGGCGTCGCCTGGCACAAAGGCGATTACGAACTACCATTGATCGACGGCGCGGTGGCCACCTTTACCTGCTTTAACCGCAGCCGCTATGCCGAAGGCGACCATGTAATTTTTGTGGGTGAAGTCGAGCGCTGCACCCACCGCGAAGCCGCCGCACCATTGGTCTATCACGCCAGCCAGTTTTTCACCGGCAGCCTGCGTTAACCAGCGCCACGTTTTTCCTCGCCATGGACCGCAAGGAGCACCTTGACGCCTTCGCCATGGGCCTGTTGATTGTCTGCTGTGCCTTCTGGGGCTTTCAGCAAGTGCTGGTCAAGGCCACGTTGGCCGACTTGCCGCCTGTGTTTCAGGCTGGTGTGCGTTTTGTGGGCACCACGGTGGTCTTGTGGCTGTGGTGCCGCTGGCGCAGCATTGCGCTGTTTGAACGCGACGGCAGCCTGTGGCCGGGGCTCTTGGCCGGGTTTTTATTCGCCATGGAATTTTTCTGCTTGTTTAGCGGCTTGCAATACAGCGCCGCTTCGCGCCTGACGGTGTTTTTATACACCTCGCCCTTGTGGGCAGCAGTGGTGCTGCATTGGTTTGTCACCTCTGAGCGCTTGCGCGCGGTGCAATGGTTGGGCTTGGTGTTTGCTTTTTGCGCCGTGGCCTTCACGCTGCGCGAAGGCTTTATCGGTGGCCAGACGCCGCTGCAACACTGGGGCGATTTGCTGGGCGTGGGCGGCGGCATCGCCTGGGCGCTGACCACCGTCACCATACGCACCACGGTGCTCAGCCGCGTGGGGGCTGAAAAAATGCTGTTCTACCAAGTAGCCGCCAGCGCAGTCGTGCTGCCACTCTTGTCCTGGAACATGGGCGAGGCCTGGTCCTGGCCCTGGAACTTCAGCCACTTCGCCATGGGCTCCCTGCTTTTGCAAACCCTGGTCGGCGCCTTTGCCAGCTACCTGTCCTGGATGTGGTTGCTCAGCCACTACCCGGCCAGCAAAATCGGCGCCTTCGCTTTCTCCACCCCGCTGTTCGCGCTTCTATTTGGTGCACTTTGGTTGGGCGAGGAAATTACCCTCTCCTTGCTGGGCGCGCTGGCGATGGTGTTTGTGGGGATTTCGCTGGTGAATCGGCGTAGGTCGGCGGTGCAAGAAACTGCGGCCTGATAGAACAAAGCATCGCCAACGCAATAACTGGCCCCACCACGCTAGGTGGCATTTATTGGCGCGCCTATTGGTCACCAAGGCGACCCTCTGCCACCCAACTGAAACTAAAAAATATAATAATTTCAACAATTTACGCAATTCAGCTATTGCACGCATGCATGGATAGTGAGTAGATGCGAAAAACCACGGCTGCAATAGCCGCTTAAAAAATAATGTATTTGTTGGAACAGTTCTCGTCCTTAGACAAGAACGAAAAAATCATTGCAGGTTTACAGGGCTGGCGCGGGCGGGCGCTGCTGTTTGTGTTGGCGGTGCTGTTGTTTAGCATCGAGAGCGCAGACATCGTTAAAGCGCTTTTGCTTCTCGGCCTGGCATTTACGTTTGCCTATATGCCAAGGCACCAAAACCTGACGCTATTGGTGTTTACCCAGGCGCTTGGGGTGTACCGCATCGCCAGTTCGTCCAATTACTTCAATAGTGACGTTGCCAAAGTTATGGCTCAAGAGCACATCCAGGACGTGCCGCCCTGGGAGGTTTCTTTGCTCATCTATGGCATTTTTGTGTTACTGGCATGGATGGCGCTGGTGTACGTGCGCCGCCACCCACAATCTTTAGCTGGGCGCAGGCCGGTATGGGTGTTGATGTCGCTGGCCTTTGCTTTGTTGTTTGCCGCGTGCGGCGGGATGCTGCACGGCATGGCGCGGGTGCTGACCTGGTCCATGTTGGTGACGTACTGCGCTTACGTCTGGTTTCTGGCCTTTGCGCTCTTGGACCAAAGCGCTAAGGCGCGCAGCAGCGATGCGGTGCAGCTGGGCATGTTGCACCCGTTTTGGGGATCCACCACCCTGCCCTATGGCAAAGGCGCTGCGCTCTTGCGCAAAGCGCGAGCCAGCAGCGCGCAGGCGCTGGCGGTGACGCAAATCAAAGGCTTGAAGTTGCTGGTCTGGGCCATCTTCCTGTATGGCCTGGATACGGTTCTGAGCTATGTGTTTGAAAGCGTGCTGCAGGTGCACAGCGTGGAGAGCGAAATCAGCGCATTCCTGGCGCACCATCCATCCTCACGGCCATGGCTTGCGCTGAGCTTGGTGTGGTCCCAACTGGACTTCGCCCTGTGGTTCGGCTTGTGGGGCCATATGGTGATCGCCACCGCACGCTTTGCCGGCATCCGCCTGCCGCGCAGCAGTTGGCGCCCGCTGGAATCGCGCACCATGGTGGATTATTTCAACCGTATTCTTTACTACTTCAAAGAATTGATGGTGGACCTGTTTTTCACGCCTAGTTTTTTGCGCTATTTCAAAAAACATCCCCGAGTCCGCATGTTTTTTGCCACCTTTATGGCTGCTGGCGTGGGCAATATGGTGTACCACTTTTTGCGCGATATCGATCTGGCCGCAGACATGGGCTTGGTGGAGCTGTTTACCAGCTTTAGCAGCTACGCCTTTTATTGCGTGGTGCTGGCCTGCGCCATTGGTATTTCGCAATTGCGCATAAGCGCGGGGCATCGCCCCTCCAGCACCGTGGCCGGGCGCATCCAAGCCTTTGTGTTGATTTGGGGCTTTGTCAGCCTCTTGCAAATCTTCGGTGATGAAACCCGCAGCCATACCCTGGCCGAGCGCATGGAATTTCTTTTTTACCTCTTTGGACTGCCCTTATGAACACGAATCTTCACCAACGCCTGCGCCCGTATTTGCAGCAATTGCTGACGCAAGCCATGGACACGCAAGAATTTTCGGACACCGACTCGCTGTTCCTCAGTGGTCGCATCGATTCTTTTTCGCTCATGCAACTGGTCATGCATCTGGAAGAAAACTACCAGATCGATTTTTCTAGCGTGCATTTCGAAGCGCCGCTACTCGATACGGTGGCCGATATCGCCGCGTTTATCCGGGAACACAGCAGCGCTACGACGCTCTAACGCTTTAAGGCTCTTGCGTGACAGCGGCCTATAGCAACAAGCGCTGGAATGCACCGCGACAGCGCACCAAAGCGACTCAGACTTTGGCAGCCGACGCCCGCGCCATCTCCAGCAAAGCGCGCCGGTCCACTTTGCCGCTGACGGCATAAGGCAATTGCGCTAGGGCCACGATGCGCCTTGGGAAAAACAC
Source organism: Rhodoferax sp. (assembly GCA_040400635.1). Classification (GTDB taxonomy): domain Bacteria; phylum Pseudomonadota; class Gammaproteobacteria; order Burkholderiales; family Burkholderiaceae_C; genus Allorhodoferax. The sequence continues at coordinate 85 of JBBAPY010000250.1, read as the reverse complement.
CGCATCCAGGAGGCGAGCGCTGGCTTTTTTGATGTCGGCCAAGTCCTGCGCGCTGACGTTTCCGGTGGTAAAGCCCACCAGCTCG
>JBBAPY010000249.1:0-4537 GCA_040400635.1 Rhodoferax sp. | reverse complement strand
AGTGATCGAAGCGTACGCGCCATCGTCCTCACCGGTGCGGGTGAGAAGGCTTTTTGCGCCGGAGCCGATCTGCAAAACGCCCAGGCCTTCACCACCGATTACTCCGAGCCGCTAGGCCATTTAGCGCAGCTCTTGCGCGTGGCCAAAGCCAGCTATGTTCCTTTAGTGGCGCGGGTCAATGGCGCGTGTATGGCAGGGGGCATGGGCCTGTTGGCGATGTGCGACATGGCGGTGGCCGCAGAGCATGCGGTCTTTGGTTTGCCTGAGGTCAAAGTAGGCGTTTTCCCTGCCCAAGTGCTGAGCGTTTTGCAACACCTGATTCCGCGCCGCACGCTGGTGGAGATGTGCATTACCGGCGAACCTATTAGCAGCATGCAGGCCTTGGAGTTTGGGCTGGTCAATTACACAGACCGCGATGTGGATGTGAAGCTGCAATGGCTGCTTGAGCGTTTGCTGGACAAGTCGCCCGCTGCGGTGCGGCGCGGGCTGTACATGCTCAAGAAAATGGAGACCATGGCGTTTGAAGAATCCATGGCTTTTACCGAGAGCCAAATTGCGCTCTTTACCCTGACAGAAGACGCGCGCGAAGGCCAACTGGCGTTTCAAGAAAAACGCAAACCCCAATGGAGCGGCAAGTAAGCGCGCGCCAGCAGGCAGCCACCGCTTCCAAATACACCGAATGAACGACACCACTTTTGACTACATCATCATCGGGGCAGGAACGGCCGGCTGCCTGTTGGCCAACCGCCTGAGCGCCGACGCGTCCAAACGCGTGCTGCTGATTGAGGCCGGACGGCGCGACGATTACCACTGGATACATATCCCGGTGGGCTATCTGTATTGCATAGGCAACCCGCGTACCGATTGGTTGTTCAAAACCGAGGCCGAAGCCGGACTCAATGGCCGAAGCCTAATTTACCCGCGCGGCAAAACACTGGGCGGCTGTAGCAGCATCAACGGCATGATTTATATGCGCGGCCAGGCCCGTGATTACGCCCGCTGGGCCGATGTGACCGGTGAGTCCCAATGGAGTTGGGACAACAGCCTGCCTTACTTCCAACTCCACGAAGACCACTACAAAGGTGCCAACGCTTTGCATGGCGCGCGCGGCACCGCCCCGGCGCTGATGCAAGATGCGGATACGCCCTACCGCGCGCTGCTGCGCCACCACAACGCCGGTGGCGAGTGGCGCGTGGATAAACAGCGCCTGCGCTGGGAGGTGCTGGAAGCCTTTGCCCAGGCAGCGGTGCAAGCGGGCATCCCGGCGACCGAAGATTTCAACCGGGGTGATAACGAAGGCGTGGGCTTTTTTGAAGTCAACCAAAAAAACGGCTGGCGCTGGAATACGGCCAAGGCATTTTTACGGCCCACCTGTTATGCGCGGCCCAACTTTGAGCTGTGGACCGGCGCGCAGGCGAGCGAACTGGTGCTGGAAAACCACCCGGGCACCGCCAAGCCTTTGCGCTGCGCCGGCGTCAAGGTTTGGAATGGCAGGGAGATGGTCACGGCCCATGCCCAGCGCGAAGTGATTTTGAGTGCTGGTTCGGTGGCTTCGCCGCAGTTGCTGCAACTCTCGGGTATCGGGCCGGCCAGGCTGTTGCAATCCAAGGGCATCGCGCTGCGGCTGGACTTGCCGGGCGTGGGCGCCAATTTGCAAGACCATTTACAAATCCGCTCGGTTTTCAAAGTGCAGCACACGCCCACGCTCAACACGATGGCCTCCAGCCTGTGGGGCAAAGCACGGATCGGCTTGGAATATGTTTTGAAGCGCAGCGGACCTATGAGCATGGCGCCTAGCCAGTTGGGCGCCTTTACCCGCAGCGACCCGCAGCAGCCTTATCCGAATATCCAGTACCACGTGCAGCCGCTCAGCCTGGACGCTTTTGGCTCTCCGCTGCACACCTTCAATGCCATGACGGCCAGCGTTTGCAACCTCAACCCCACCAGCCGGGGCACGGTGAACATTCGCACCCCAGACTTCCGTGACGCTCCGGCGATTGCACCCAACTACCTAAGCACCGATACCGACCGCAAAGTGGCCGCTGACTCGCTGCGGGTGACGCGGCGCATCATGGCGCAAAGCGCGATGCAAGCCTTCTCGCCTGAAGAATATAAGCCCGGCGTGCAATACCAGAGCGACGAAGAATTGGCCAAGTTGGCCGGCGACATTGCCAGCACCATTTTTCATCCGGTAGGCACCACCAAAATGGGCCGGGCCGACGACCCCATGGCGGTCGTGGACCCGCGCCTGAACGTGCGCGGCGTGGCCGGGCTGCGCGTGGTCGATGCCGGCGTGATGCCCTTTATCACCAGCGGCAACACCAATTCACCCACCCTGATGATTGCTGAGAAAGCCGCCCAATGGATTACCGAGGACGCGCTGAACCAAGGGGAAACACGCAAGGGTAAGTCCTGATGTTTATTCAGCGCCGCAGCACTACAGTGCGCGGGTGCCTCGATACAGGCCACACTTCGAAAAGCGAAGGGCCGCCCACCAGGCCGAGAGCGATTCCGAGGAGACCATAAGAACCTGGCGATGCCAAGGTTGACACACCTCTCCAAGAGGCAAAAAGCACTGACCTTGTCGGTGCTTTTTTTTGTCCGTTTTTTTCGCTTACCTGTTCTTGTGCATCCCGCTTACAAGCCCCTACACTTGACTGGGCTTGGCATGGTGGATGTCCGGCCCCCGCCCGCGCACTCCTGCGACCCTTTTTCTGCACCCTAGTCCCCCATGGAATTGCTGCTTGTTTCCGTCGCTTCGCTCTTAGCTGGTTTTGTCGATTCGATTGTCGGGGGCGGTGGTTTGATTCTGGTGCCTGCTTTGTTTGCCGTGTTTCCATCCGCGCCGCCCGCTACGCTGTTTGGCACCAACAAAGGCGCGTCCATCTGGGGCACCGGATTGGCCACGGTGCAGTACAGCCGTCGGGTCACACTGGCCTGGCGTGCGCTGCTGCCGGCGGCGCTGGCGGCCTTGTTAGCCGCCTTTGCCGGTGCCTGGCTGGTCACCGTGGTCTCGCCCGAATTGCTGCGCAAAATTCTGCCTGGCCTGTTGGTCTTGTTGCTGGCGTATACGCTGGCGAAAAAAGACTTAGGGCGCGAGCATGCGCCGCGCTTTCAAGGCCGCCGCGAGGCGCTGGTACTTGCAGCCATCGGCGCGCTGGTGGGGTTTTACGATGGTTTTTTCGGGCCGGGAACCGGCAGCTTTTTTGTGTTCTTGCTGGTGCGCGTGGGCGGTTACGACTTTTTGCATGCATCGGCCAGCGCCAAACTACTCAATACCGCCAGCAATCTGGCGGCCCTGGTCTTATTTGCTTGGAAGGGGCATGTTTGGTGGCATCTGGTGCTGGCCATGGCGCTTTCCAACATGGCTGGCAGCCTGGCAGGCACGCATTTGGCGCTCAAACACGGCACCGGCTTTGTACGTGTCGTGTTTATGGTGGTGGTCGCGGCTTTGATTGCCAAGACTTCCTGGGATGCGTTTCTAAGCTGATGCAGCGCGGCGCTTAAGGTTTGGCGACCAAACCTGGCGGCTCAGCGGTTTGCAAAGGCGGCGGCCAACCGACCTCGGCCGCCGCACGGGGTTTACCTATGGGCGCGGTCGCCTGGCCTTTGCGCACGGCGGCCAAATCTTCCTCATTGGGGTATTGCTGCAACAACCAGTAATCAAACACACGCCGCGCAATCGGCGCTGCCGACGCAGAGCCAAAACCGGCGTTTTCCACAATCACGGCTAAAGCGATTTTCGGCGCGTCCGCCGGCGCAAATGCGATGTACAGCGAATGGTCGCGTTGGTGCTCTTCCATGCGCGCCGCATTGTATTTTTCATTTTTGGCCAAGCTCACTGCCTGGGCTGTGCCGGTTTTGCCACCGCTCAGGTAGCCAGCCCCGGCAAACGCGCGCGCCGAGGTGCCTTCCTGGGTCACGCCGACCATGGCCTGAACAACGACATTGATGTTTTCGGGTGAAAGCTTCAGGTCTTCGGGGGGTGGGGCCGGACGCTCACTGCGCGCATGCTTGCTGGCATCTTCGGTGGCCAGCACCAAACGCGGCGTGTATTTGATTCCTTTGTTGGCGACCGTGGCCGTGGCCTGCGCCAGCTGCAGCATGGTAAAGCTGTTGTAGCCCTGGCCTATTCCCAGAGAAATAGTCTCACCCGCGTACCATTTTTGATGCTCCGGTTTGCTGTAATAGCGCCGCTTCCATTCCTGGCTGGGCAGCACACCGCGTACTTCGCCCAGCACATCGATACCGGTCATCTGGCCAAAGCCCAAGGGCTTCATAAAGTCATGCATGGTGTCCACGCCCATCTCGTTCGCGAGGGAATAAAAATAAGCGTTGCTGGACTCCACAATCGCCCGGTTCATGTCCATGATGCCGCCTTTTTCGTTTTCAGGGCTGCCAAACCGCCTGCCACCAAACATGAAAAAGCCCGGGTCTTTGATGAGCGTTGTGGCTGCGCGTTTGCCCGTCTGCAAGGCGGCCAGCGCCATGAAAGGCTTGTAGGTTGAGCCTGGCGGGTAGGTGCCTCGCAGCGCCC
>JBBAPY010000248.1:0-4548 GCA_040400635.1 Rhodoferax sp. | reverse complement strand
TGTCGCCTATGGCCTAAACTGCATCCCCATTCAAGACACCGCGCTCAATCCCTCCGACACCCTGACCCTTATTTTTGCGTTGGCCCTGGCGGCTAGCCTTTTGTTGAAATTGTGGCTGGCCACGCGCCAAATCCGTCACGTCGCCACCCACCGCGACGCAGTGCCGCAAGCCTTCGCATCCACTATTGCCCTGCAAGCGCACCAGCGCGCGGCCGATTACACCGTAGTGAGAGCACGCTTTGGCTTGATCGAATTGGCGTGGGGCGCGGCCCTTGCCTTAGCCTGGACCCTGCTGGGGGGCTTATCGGCATTGAACGGCTTTTTACTGGACACTATGGGTACAGGCCTGTGGCAGCAACTGGCCCTGGTGGGCGCCTTCACCGCCATCAACACGCTGCTGGAATTGCCTTTCTCGTTGTACGCGACCTTTGTGATTGAAGAGCGATTTGGTTTTAACAAAACCAGTGCCAAGCTCTGGTTGCAAGACCTGATCAAGTCTTTGCTCTTAGGTGTTGTGATAGGCGGCCCTTTGCTCGCCCTGGTGCTTTGGATGATGGCCGCTACGGGCACGCTGTGGTGGGCCTGGACCTGGGGCGTTTGGATGGGCTTTAACCTACTGGCCATGCTGATTTACCCTAGCTGGATTGCGCCGCTGTTCAACAAATTCCAAGCATTGGATGATGCGGCACTGACTGAGCGCGTGCGTGCCTTAATGCAGCGCTGCGGCTTTCAGGCGCAGGGTTTTTATGTGATGGACGGCAGCAAACGCAGCGCCCATGCCAACGCCTATTTCACCGGCTTTGGCGCCTCTAAACGGGTGGTGTTTTATGACACCTTGCTGGCTCGCCTTACGCCAGAAGAGGTTGATGCGGTGCTGGCCCATGAATTAGGCCATTTCAAGCACAAGCATATTCTCAAACGCATCGTGTCGATTTTCGCCATCAGTCTGGCCGGCTTTGCGGCTTTGGGCTGGGCCAGCGCGCAAGTATGGTTTTATACCGGACTGGGCGTGATTCCCAACTTAGCGGGCGCCAACGATGCCCTGGCCCTGTTGTTGTTTATGCTGGTCTTACCGTCTTTTACCGGTTTCCTTGGACCCTTGTTCGCCCAGATTTCACGCAGGCACGAGTTTGAAGCCGATGCCTATGCCATGGCGCAAACGCGCGGCGCCGATTTGGCCTCAGCCTTGCTGAAGTTATACGAAGACAACGCCTCCACGCTGACTCCGGATCCGCTGTATGTGAAGTTTTATTACTCGCACCCGCCCGCATCCGAACGCCTGGGCCGGATGCTGGCCGCACCTTAAGTTAAGACTTGTATGAGCACACCAGCAGCCCAACCCCAAAGTAGCAGAGACCAGGCCCTGAGCGGCCCGCAAGTGATCGCCCGGCTGGCCAGCTTGGACGGATGGAAGCTTTGGGGCGACGGTGATACGCTGGCGATTGAGAAAACATTCCGCTTTGCAAGCTATCTGCACACCCTGGCATTTGCCAATGCCGTAGCCTACCTGGCCGAGCAACAAGACCACCATCCGGACATGCTGCTGGCCTACCGCAGCTGCAGTGTGCGCTGGCGCTCCCATGATGTAGCCGGTATCTCGCAGCGGGATGTGCGCTGCGCCTCCCTGGTCGATGCCTTAGCCGACCCTGAGCAAGCGGGAAGCGCGCTTGGCTGAGCCAGCCGGTTTGCAAGAGGGCCTGGTTATCGCCAGCCATGGCCGGCATGTATGGGTGGAGACCCCGGCGGGCCGCAAAGTTATCTGCCATGCGCGCGGAAAAAAAAGCCAAACCGTGGTGGGCGACCTGGTACTCTGGCTTGCCACCCAAGATGAGGGCACCATAGAAAAGGTTTTGCCCCGTCGCAATTTGATGTACCGCCAAGACGAAATCCGCACCAAGTCCTTTGCGGCCAATATCGACCAGGTGGTGATTGTTTTGGGCGCGGAGCCCGAGTTCTCCGATGGGCAGCTGTCACGCGCTTTGATTGCCGCTGCGGCCCAGCAACTGGACGCACTCATCGTGCTCAATAAGCGGGACCTGGGCAGCTTGTTTACCGCCGCCTGGGAGCGCTTGGCGCCCTACCGCGCTATGCAATACCCGGTTTTGGCGACAGCTTTCAAGCCTTCCAGCGATGCTCCCGTGGCGCAAACCGCTGATGACGACACCGAGCGGATGCGCACATTATTGACAGGTAAGACCAGCCTGGTACTAGGTCCCTCAGGCGCGGGGAAAAGTTCGCTGATCAACCGCTGGGTCCCGCAAGCCAATGTCCTGACCCAGGAAATTTCTATTGCCTTACAGGCGGGCAAGCACACCACCACCAGCACCACCTGGTACTGGCTGGACGCTGAAAAACAATCCGCATTGATCGACTCACCAGGGTTTCAGGAATTTGGCCTGCACCACATCGCGCCCATGGACTTGGGTAAGCTGATGCCCGATATCCAAGCGCAGGCCAGCGACTGCAAGTTTTACAACTGCAGCCATTTGCACGAACCCGGCTGCGGCGTGCGCAGCGCCTGCGCAGCCGAGCCCAGCCCGATTAGTCCGGTGCGCTACAAAATTTACAAAGACTTGTTCGAAGAGCTTTCGCAAAAGCGGTATTGAGGCGGCCCGCCTAGGGCCAACGAAGCGCTTAGCGGCAGGCGCAGGCGGGTACTTCAGCCCAGCAAGCGCGCCAGCGACATCAAGGCCAGCACCACCATCCACATCACCACCGTACGCCAGACCAGGCCAACGATAGCGCGTAAATGACCCACGCGGGGCGCCGGCGCCGCAGTGTGCAAGTCCACTTCGGTCAATCCGATATGCACTGCGCCGGCCGTCGCAGCCAGCACAATGCCGTCGTTATCGCCGGGCACAGCGGCTTCGAATTTTCGCCACCGGTCAATCGCATCTTCAAAGCTGCCTACAAAAGCAAAGCCCATGGCCGTCAAGCGGGTCGGAATCCAATCGATGCGGTGCCACCAAAGGCCCACATAGTCACGCAATGCTGGGCTAAGCAGCAAGGTCTGCGGGCTCACAGGCCGCTTGGCTAAGGCGGAAAAATACTCCGCCAAGCGGTACATTACCGCGCCTGCGGGCCCCAGCCCCAAGCCAGACAACAGCGAATACCAAGCAAACACCCCAAACACGCAGCGGTGGGCATTGAGCACCGAGTGTGCGATCACTTGGCGGACAATTTCGCTGCGCGGCAAATCGGACGCATCCATCTGCATCCACTGGGCCAGCAAACTGCGCGCTGCGTCTTCGTCCCCGGCATCCAACGCATCGCGGATATCGGTGAAATGGTGGCTGAACTGCCTAAAACCCAGCGTGAAGTACAAAATGATGATGTTCCACACCAACGCGGCCATCCATCCCAGCCAAAACAGCAAGGCCCAATGCATCAGAGCGGTGAAAACTGCAGGCAACAAGACGACCACAACGCAGGTCCATCTGGCCTGCGAATCCTGTCCGGTGTCCAACTGACGGACCGCCCAGGACAGGGCATTTCGCACTTGCGTATGCAAAAAATTAGCGTCTTTGAGAGGTCGCGCCTGCTCAATCAACAACGCAAAAAGTATGGCGAAAAAACTCATGTCAACGCATCATACCGACGGGCTGGTCCGGTACCGGGCCTAGGCCGGTAGCAAAAAACGGTACAAATTGCGCAACATGCCGGCGGTGGCGCCCCAAATATAGCGCTCATGGGCGCCATCCTGGTAGGGCATAGAGATCCAATGGCGCGGGCCTAAGGGGGTTTGCAGGGTGTGGCGCCGGTGGTGCGCCGGGTTCATCAAAAAATCCAGCGGCACTTCAAACACGGCATCGACTTCACCGGCATTGGGCGCGATGGCAAAGCCGGGTTCTAGCAGCGCCACCACTGGCGTCACTACAAAACCGCTGCCCGTGGTGTAGTGCGGAAGACTGCCTAAAACGCGCACATGGCGTGGGTGCAAGCCGACCTCCTCTTGGGCCTCGCGCAAGGCGGTGGCCACGGCGTCCTGGTCCTCTGCATCCGATTTGCCGCCTGGAAAAGCGACCTGACCGGCATGGCTGCTCAGACCAATCGTGCGCTGAGTCAGCAAGACCGTGGGTCGCGCATGGGTCACCAAGCCCACCAGAACAGAGGCGGCGCTAGGTTGACGATCTATGAAGCGCGGCTCCACCCGGAATTCGGGCTCCCAAGCAGGGGGCGCCTGAAAGCGCAGGGCGACCGCTTTGGGATGCAAATGGGTGTCGGGTACCGGTGGCAGATGCCCGTCGGCCATCTCAAAAGGCACCTGGCGCGGGTCAAATGGCGGGATTTTGCGCATGCATTTATACCCTATAAATTCATTGGATGCGTAAAAAAACCGCCGCCGGGATGCCCGGGGCGGTTTTCACAATGACCCAAGAACCGGTCAAGCGGCGGTCTTTTTGGCTGGCAGCTTTTCTTTAATACGTGCCGACTTACCGCTGCGGTCACGCAGGTAGTAAAGCTTGGCGCGACGCACATCGCCCTTCTTTACTAGTTCGATCTTTTCAATAACTGGTGTGTGTACTGGGAAAGTACGTTCTACTCCGA
>JBBAPY010000247.1:0-4573 GCA_040400635.1 Rhodoferax sp. | reverse complement strand
CAATGGACGGGTTGCAACTCATCTGCCCCAGCGTCTCGATGTTGTGCGTTAGCAACAGTGTGCTGCAACCCATGCGTGCTGACGCCAGCGCCGCTTCGGTGCCGGCATGGCCACCGCCGACAACGATCACATCAAAGTGTTGGGGATACAGCATCGCGCGCAGTCCAGATCAAGGGGGGACTGCATTTTAGGCGGCGCTGTCACGCACGTGATGTCGCGGTCATTTCCTTGCCTGCGAGTGCCACGCCGATGGGTTAGAGTGAAAGACACATCCACAGGAGTTTTCGCATGCATATCCCCTCGGTCAAAGACCAGGTCAGCGCGCAAGAATGGCAGCTGCGCGTTGACCTGGCTGCCTGCTACCGCTTAGCCGCCGCCTATGGCTGGAGCGACCTCATCTTCACCCACATCAGCGCACGCCTGCCCGGAGACGAGCACCATTTTTTGATCAACCCCTACGGCTTGCTGTTTGAAGAAATTACCGCCAGCAGCCTGATCAAAGTGGACCAGCAGTGCAACAAACTGATGGACTCGCCCTTCCCCGTCAACCCGGCCGGCTTTGTGATCCATAGCGCGGTGCATGCAGTGCGCGACGATGCTGCTTGCGTGCTGCACACCCACACGCGCGCTGGCGTGGCGGTCAGCGCCCAGGCCTGCGGCGTGCTACCCATCAGCCAGCAATCGACCTTTGTACTGGCCTCGCTGGGCTACCACAGCTACGAAGGTGTAGCCCTGCGCGACGAGGAAAAACCGCGCTTGCAAGCCGACCTGGGCCGTGCCAACCACCTCATGCTGCGCAACCACGGCCTGCTCACCGTGGGCACCTCCATCCCGGAGGCTTTCTTACTGATGTACAACTTTGAGTCCACTTGCCAAATCCAGATCAGCGCGCAAGCCGGCGGCGAACTCACGCAGGTGGACCCGCGCATCATCGACGGCGTTGGGCACGCCATGCGCACCCAAAGCAATGGTATCGGCGGCGCATTCGCCTGGCCGGCCATGCTGCGCAAACTCGACCGCATGGATAGCGGCTTTCGGACCTGATCTTAGGAAAGACAAACCGCTGCACTGCCCTGCTCTAAGGCGCTGCTAAAGGCTTTTGCCACCAAGCCAAAAGCGCCCCCAGCCACAAGGCCAGCGCCGATACCAGAAGGCCGCGCTCCAGGCCGCCTTCGCCATCGGCAATCCAACCCACCATGGTCGGCCCCGCAATCTGCCCGGCCGCAAACACCACCGTAAACGCGCTGATGCCACTAGCCCACTGCTGGGGCGGCAGGTTATGCCGCACCAGTGCGGTGCTCGCAGCCACAATCGACAAAAACACACCGCCGAACACGATGCCCGAAAACATCAAGACGGTGAAGTTGTCAGACACTGCGGGCAGGAGCGTGGCCATACCCAACAAGCCATTGAGCAAGGCCATGGCCCGTCCGCCGGTCTCGCGGTCCAGCAAACGCGCCCAAACGCGCGAGGAGGCCATCACCGCCAGACCCAGCACGCCATAAAACACCGAGATGGCTTCCGTGCTATTGCCCTGGGCGCGCAACAAGGCCACCACAAATGTCATGTAGCCGATATAGCCCACACCAAACATCCCATAAGCGGCCAGACCAAAGGACAAAGGGCGCAAAGCCACGCGCGTGCGCGCAGCATGCTGCCCCGGGGGACCACCTTGGTCGAGCTGCCTAGCCGGCCAGCGCAATACCAGGCTGCCCAGCAAGCAAACCAAAGCCATTAGCCACCAGGCGTAACGCCAGCCATGCGGCTGCGCTACAAAAAACGCCAAAGCCCAAGGCACCAAGACGGCCGAAACACTGATACCCAAACCGGTGCCGCCGTAGTACACACCCAACAGCCATCCAGCCCGCTGCGGATCGTGGCTACCCAGGCGCGCAGCCAGCAAGCCGCCCGTCACAAATACCGAAGCACTGGCAACCCCTGCCAATAGACGCTGCAGCAACAAGACCGAGGCATCGGTAAAGAAACCACTCAAAGCCATAAACACCGTCGCCGCCAGCGCGCCGCGCGACAAAAGCAGCACCGGGTCCCAGCGGCGCAAAGCCCAGGGCGTGAGCAAGGCGCCGAGCAAATAGCCAGCCGCATTGGCCGTGTTCATAGCGCCTGCCAAGGTGTAGCTCCAGGCAAGATCCTCGCGCATGGCCGGCAGCAGCAGACCATAAGCAAAACGGGTGATACCCAAAGAAAGCGCAGCCCCTACCGACAAGGCTAATGCGAGGGCGACCAGACGCCCTGAGGAAGCTTGCACATACACTCCAAAAAATTCAACACACGCACGATTGTGAGGCCTGCTTGGCACAAAATCGGCCCCATCGATGTGCCGACGCGCGAACAAACTATCCCCCAAGAAAGCAGCCACTATGGCCCATTTATTTGACCCCCTGCGCGTAGGCGCAATGACTTTGCAACACCGCCTGGTGATGGCGCCTTTGACACGCAACCGTGCACCCGGCGCGCTGGCGCATCCAGGCATGGCGCGCTACTACGCCCAGCGCGCCGACCCGCAAAAAGGCGCCGCGCTCATCATCAGCGAAGCGACTGCCATCAGCCATCAAGCCCAAGGCTATGCCGATGTGCCCGGCATCTGGAGCGAGGAGCAGATAGCAGCCTGGAAGCCCGTCACCGCGGCAGTGCATGCCGCAGGAGGAAGCATCTTTATGCAGCTTTGGCACGTGGGACGGGTGTCCCATGTAGATTTGCAAGCCGACGGCCAAGCGCCGGTCGCACCCTCGGCGATTACGGCCAACACCAAGACAGTGCTCATCAAAGATGGCGCCCCCAAATTTGTTGCCACCTCCAAGCCGCGCGCTTTAGCTATCGAAGAAATACCCGGCATCGTGCAGGACTACCGGCGTGCCGCGCGCAATGCCATAGAAGCGGGGTTTGACGGCGTGGAGTTGCACGCCGCCAATGGCTATTTGATCGACCAGTTTTTGCGTTCGGGCAGCAACCACCGCGACGATGCCTATGGCGGCGCCGTGCCCCACCGGGCACGCTTGCTGATCGAGGTAATGCAGGCTTTATGCGCAGAGGTCGGTGGTGCGCGTTGCGCCATACGCCTCGCGCCGGTCACCCCAGCCAATGACGCATTCGACCCCCAGCCCAAGGCCTTGTTCACGCATGTGGTGCAAGCACTCGGGCCCATGGGCCTGGCGTATTTGCATGTGATTGAAGGCTCGACGATTGCCGAGCGCGATTACCACCAGGGCGACGGGCCTTTTGACTACGCTGCCCTGCGCCAGGCCTACCGCGACGCGGGCGGCCAAGGCGCTTGGATGGTGAACAATGGCTACGACCAGGCGCTGGCCGAAAAAGCCTTAGCCGAAGGCGCGGATCTGGTGTCTTTCGGGCGCTTGTTTATCGCCAACCCGGACCTCACAGAACGCATGCGCCAGGGCGCGGAACTCAACACCCCGGACCGGATGACGTTTTACGGCGGCGGCGACAAAGGCTATACCAACTATCCGGTACTAAAGCCTTAAACCAGCGCCTTGACAACCAGCTTCAAGGCCCTTTCCAGCGCTTGAGCAACAAAGCATTGGCCATCACGGTGACCGAGCTAAGCGCCATCGCGCCGCCAGCCAAAACCGGGTGTAAATAGCCTAATGCTGCCAAGGGAATACCGGCGGCGTTGTAGAAAAAAGCCCAAAACAGGTTTTGTCGTATCTTGGCCACCGTAAGGCGCGAGATGTCCAAGGCTGCGAGCACCAAGCGCGGGTCGCCGCGCATCAAGGTGATGCCTGCCGCCTGCATGGCCACATCGGTGCCGCCGCCATCGGGATTGGACATAGCCATGCCCACGTCCGCAGCAGCCAGGGCCGGCGCATCGTTAACGCCATCGCCCACCATAGCCACGGTATGCGGCTTGCCGCCATGGTCAGCGGCTTTCAATTCGCGCACACGCTGCGCTTTGTCGCCCGGCAAGACAGCGGCCAATACCTCGGTACTGCCCTCACTAGCGTCGAGCCCCAAGCGCGCCGCCATGGCCCGCGCAGCGCCCCAGTTGTCGCCGGAGATCATGACCACTTGCAAGCCCTTGGCGCGTAGACCGGCAAGGGCTTCCTGTGCCCCGGCTTTGGGCTCGTCGTTAAAGCCCATGCAGGTTTGCACCTGCCAGCGGCCATCTTGCAAACAAGCCAAAGCCGAAACACTGCTGCCCTGGCCTTGCAGCGCATGCGCTTGTGCGCCCATGGCAGACCTGTCCAGGGCTTCTCCACCGCCTTGCAACTCCAGCATCCAGGGCCAGCTTCCAAGGGCGTAGCTTTGGCCGTCCACTTTGCCAAAAATTCCGCGCCCGGGAACGGCCTGCACATCTTGCGGGGCGACCCAGCTGGCACCCTGGGCTTTTGCATGCGCCACCACGGCGCGCGCCAGCGGATGTTCGCTACCGCTTTGGAGACTGGCGCACACCCGCATCAACTCGTGCTCAAGCAAACCGGGCAAGGGCAGCGAAGCACCGGCTGAGCCCGCAGACGACGCATCTGCCACCACAAAACGCGTCAACCGCGGGCGGCCCTCGGTCAGCGTGCCGGTTTTGTCAAAAGCCACGACATCC
>JBBAPY010000246.1:0-4596 GCA_040400635.1 Rhodoferax sp. | reverse complement strand
ATGGACTCCATGATCAACCGCTACACCGCCGATCGCAAGATCCGCAGTGACGACGCCTATACGCCGGGCGATATCGGCGGAAAGCGCCCGGACCGGGCCGCCATCGTCTACAGCCAGCGTTGCCGCGAAGCCTTCAAAGACGTGCCCATTGTTTTGGGTGGTATTGAAGGCAGCTTGCGCCGGATCGCACATTACGATTACTGGAGCGACAAAGTGCGCCGCTCCATCGTTGTCGATGCCAAATGCGATTTGCTCTTGTATGGCAATGCCGAGCGGGCGATTGTGGAAATCGCCCACCGCCTGGCAGCGCGCGAGCCGGTGCAATCCATTACCGATGTGCGCGGCACTGCTTTTGTGCGCCGCCCGGATGACCCTAGCGGTAAAGACTGGATCGAAATCGATTCGAGCAGCGTGGACTTGCCGGGCCGGGTGGAAGCGCACTACAACCCCTATATGACCACCTCTGAGCTGGCCATCGAGAACGGGGCCACCTGCTCCCGCGATGACGAGGCTGCGCAAGTGGCGCAGACCGCTGAACAAGAGGGCGCAGTCAAGCGTGCTGCCCCTGCCGCAAGGGCCCCATCCCAGCTAGGCGCGCAAGCGCAAGCCATGGTTTTTGTGCCCAACCCGGCGCTCAAAGTCAAACTTAAAGTGCCGCCGCGCGAGCGTTCGGTCATCCGCCTATCCAGTTATGAGCAGGTGCGCAGCGACCCGGTGCTTTACGCCCATGCCAACCGGGTGCTGCATCTGGAAACTAACCCCGGCAACGCCCGCGCTTTGGTGCAAGCCCATGGCGAAGGCGTCACCGCGCGCGATGTGTGGATCACGCCGCCGCCCATACCCTTGACGACGGCTGAAATGGACATGGTTTTTGACCTGCCGTATGCCCGCAGCCCGCACCCCAGCTACGCCGATGAAAACGGGAGCCACGACGGCGCGACCAAAATCCCGGCCTGGGAAATGATCCGCTTTAGCATCAATATCATGCGCGGCTGTTTTGGTGGCTGTACGTTTTGTTCTATTACCGAGCATGAAGGCCGGATCATCCAAAGCCGTTCGGAAGACTCGGTCATCAAGGAAATTGAAGACATCCGCGATAAGGTCAAAGGCTTTACCGGCACCATCTCCGACCTGGGCGGGCCTACCGCGAATATGTACCGCCTGGGCTGTAAGTCGCCCGAGATTGAGGCGGCTTGTCGCAAACCTAGCTGCGTCTACCCAGGCATCTGCCAGAACCTGACCACCGACCACGGCCCTTTGATCAAGATGTACCGCCGGGGCCGCGCCCTTAAAGGCATTAAGAAAATTCTCATCGGCTCAGGCCTGCGTTACGACCTGGCAGTGCAAAGTCCAGAATATGTAAAAGAGCTGGTGCAGCATCACGTGGGCGGCTACCTGAAGATCGCGCCTGAGCATACCGAGCAAGGCCCTTTGTCCAAAATGATGAAGCCGGGCATCGGCAGCTACGACAAGTTCAAGGCACTTTTCGACAAGTTCAGCGCCGAAGTGGGGAAAAAGCAGTTCCTGATTCCCTACTTCATTGCCGCGCATCCGGGCACCAGCGACGAAGACATGCTGCACTTAGCGGTCTGGCTCAAGAAAAACGGTTTTCGCGCCGACCAAGTGCAGACCTTTTACCCCAGCCCCATGGCCACCGCTACCGCGATGTACCACAGCGGTCGCAACCCCCTGCGCAAAGTGCGCCGCGTGGTGGAGAGCGACGAAGAAAACGTGGACATCGTGCGCGGCGAAAAACGCCGCCGCTTGCATAAAGCCTTTTTGCGCTACCACGATCCGAACAACTGGCCGCTGTTGCGCGAAGCCCTCAAAGCCATGGGCCGCGCTGACCTGGTCGGCAACGGCAAACACCATCTGATTCCGACCTTCCAACCATTGACCGGCGGCAGTTACGAAAGCGCAAGGCGCAAAAACTCCACGCCCTTGGCAGGCAAAAACCTGGCGGGTAAAGCGCCGCGCCCCGGCACGCTGCTCACGCAACACACCGGCCTGCCCCCGCGCGCGGGAATCAAGGCAACAGCGCGACCAGCCAAGGCCAAGCCCCGCTGAGCCTCGCTTCATCTGGCTTAGCCCCGCACAGGCAAGGGCTAAAATTCGCCCTGTTCTTGAAAGTACGTAATGAAATCAGTTTCCGCACTTAGCCTGTTATGCGTGGCAATCGTGGCTAGCGTCTTATGCAGTTCAGCCTGGGCCCAGCAAGCTCCGCAAAAGATTGCCGAAGAACCCGCTCGGGGTGTCGTCGCCGATCAGCCTGCCGCCCATTTTGACAAGGCCTTAAAGGACGAGGGCAAATGGTATTTTTCTTGGGGTTACAGCCGCCAGCAGTATGCACCGTCGGATATCCATGTGTATCAGCCCACGCAGGGCAATGACTTCACGCTGCATCAGGTCAAGGCCAGTGATTTTCCGGGTAGCGTTGGCGAGGCGGTCAATTCACTGCTCAAACTAGACCTGACTTCGCCGCAGGAAAACGTACGCATTGGCTACTTCCTCAATCCGGAAAAAACCTTTGCTATCGAATTTAACCTAGACCACAGCAAATACAACACCGATATGGGCCAGTCGGTGCGTGTCAGCGGCACCGTCAACAACGCCCCGGCCACTAGCCCAATGGTGCTGGGACTACCCGCTTTCGATTACGCACTGCATAACGGTTTAAACCACATCATGGTCAATGCGGTGTGGTTGCACCATCTGCACGGCCCAAAACAGGAGCCGGGCGCGTTGCAACTAATCAGCCGCTTGGGCGCTGGCATATTGCTGCCGCATGCGGACAACACGATTTTTGGAAATCACAACGAAGTAGGTCCCAAAGGCGACCGTGTCTGCTGCTTTGACAGCCATGATTGGTGGCAGGTTAACGGCTGGACCGCTGGTGCCGAGGTGGGCGTGCGCTATCGCATTTACAAGAGCATTTATCTAGAGGCCACGCAAAAATTTGCCTACGGGGTGTTGCGCGGTGTGCCGGTGTACCAAGGCACGGCAGACCATTCGGTATGGATGTCCGAGCAGGTGTTCTCCACCGGCTTTATGTTCTAGCCCTTAGCCAAAGCAGGCAAAGCGCCGCCTGTGCGCTGCAATTAGCTGCCAGTTGGTGTGCCCAGGCTGAGCATACGCTCCACATAGCGCGCGATCACATCAATCTCCAGGTTCACGCGCACGCCCGTCGCCAGACGGTGCAGCGCGGTATTGTCGATGGTGTGCGGAATCAGGTTGATGCTGAACGCACATCCGGCGCTCGAGTCACTGACCCGGTTGACGGTAAGGCTGACGCCGTTGACGGTAATCGACCCCTTGTAGGCAAGGTATTTCGCTAATGCCTGCGGCGCCAGTACACGCAATTCCCAGCTCTCGCCGACGGGGGCGAAATGGATTACCTCACCGATGCCATCGACATGACCGGACACCAAATGTCCGCCCAGGCGGTCATTGGCGCGCAGGGCCTTTTCCAAATTTACCTCGCCGACTGTGTCCAAACCGGCAGTTTTATCCAGTGACTCGGCGGATATGTCCAGGGTAAAAACGGGCGCTTGTGCATCTTGCTGCAGCGTGGTGACCGTCATACACGCGCCGTTGATAGCGATACTGTCGCCCAGTCCAGCGTCGTCCAAGTAGCCTTGGGGACATTGCACATGCAGGCGCTTGCCGTGGGCCTGGGTGGCGCCTAAGTCCTCGATACGGGTGATGCGGCCTACGCCGGTGATGATGCCTGTAAACATAGAGCTCTTTAGAAAAATTAAAAATCCGCGCTGCCCTGCACGCGCGCCAGGATACGCAGGTCCGGCCCGATGCGCTGCGCGCTTTGAAAGTCCAGCGTCAACCCTTGGGCCAATGTGCTCAAAGGCCCGAAGTTGGACATGCCTGCGCCCTGGCCCAGCCACCGTGGCGCCAGGTACACCAGCATTTCATCGACCAGGCCGGCGCGCAGCAGCGAGCCATTGAGCTTGTGGCCGGCCTCGATATGCACTTCATTACATTGGCGCCGCGCCAGGTCCTGCGCCATGGCTTGCAAATCCACTTTGGGTGCTTGATCTTCACGCCCGGTGGGGCCCGGCAAATACACAATCTCGGCACCAGCCTGGCGCAGCGCCGCTTCCCGCTCCGCATGGGGCTGGGCCGCATAGATCAACACCTTGCGCGGCGGGCCGAACAAAGCAGCATCGGGCGGCGTTTGCAAAGCGCTGTCCACAATCAAGAGCATGGGTTGGCGTGGGGTGTCCACATGGCGCACATCCAGCAGCGGTTGGTCCGCCAGCACTGTGCCCACGCCGGTCAGCACCGCACAGGCGCGCGCGCGCCAGGCATGGCCGTCGGTGCGCGCCTGAGGGCCGGTAATCCATTGGCTTTGCCCATTGTCCAAAGCCGTCACACCATCGAGCGATGCAGCGACCTTGAGGCGCATCCAAGGCCTGTGCCGCTGCATGCGACTGAAAAACCCGAGGTTGAGTTCGCGCGCCTCCTGCGCGAGTGCCCCCACTTCTACCGCAATGCCTGCCGCATGCAGCTTGGCAAAACCCTGGCCTGCGACCAGCGGGTTGGGGTCTTGCAAGGATGCGACAACGCGGGTGATGCCGGCCT
>JBBAPY010000245.1:0-4681 GCA_040400635.1 Rhodoferax sp. | reverse complement strand
AAACCACCAGCCTGATGCAGACCGCCCGCCAGGGCAGCGCGGTGCTGATGGATACGGATGCGGCACTGGTTTGAAGCGCGTTACAGTTACCCACCTTAACCCAAACTTAGGAGAAAGCACGATGAAAAAAATTACAGTACTTGGACTGCTCGCAGCGTTCAGCGGCTTGGCGTGTGCACAGATGAGCCCCTTGGGTCTGTGGAACACGATAGATGACAAGACCGGTAAACCTAAAGCCGAAGTACGTATTGCCACCAATGCCGCGGGCGAGCTCTCGGGCGTAGTAGTGCGCGGTTTGGAGGCCAATCCTGACCCAGAACCCAATTGTGAAAAATGCAGCGACGACCGCAAGGGCAAGCCCAAAATCGGACTGGAGATTATTCGCGGTGGTAAAAAAGTAGAAGGTAAAGATGTGTGGGAAGACGGCAAGATTTTGGACCCCAACAACGGCACCGACTACCGTCTCAAACTGACCCCGATCGAAGGTGGGAAAAAACTGGAAGTGCGCGGTTACATTGGCACCCCCATGCTCGGACGCACCCAAACCTGGGTGCGTGTGGAATAAATTGACGCAATTGCATCCTTTTGACCAGGCTCTGGTGCTAGAGCCCCAGGGCGATGGCGTGCTGTTAGGCCAGGCCACGCCGGCTTGGGCCAATATGGTCGGACCGTTTGGCGGCATCACTGCCGCCACCGTAGTGCGTGCCATCATGGACCATGTGCATTGCCTGGGAACACCACTGTCCCTGACGATTAATTACGTGGCGGGGATTGCCTTGGGCCCTTACCACCTGCACCTCTCGGTGGCACGCACCAACCGCTCCACGCAGCACTGGACTTTTGAAATTCACCAAGCCCAGGCCGATGGTACGCAGGCCTGTGTGTTGACAGGAACCGCCCTGACGGCGGCCCGCCGCAGCACCTAGGGGGTGAACGACGTGCCCATGCCTTTCGTGCGCCCGCCCTATGAGGTGCCCGTGGTGCAGATGCCGCGCATGGTCGAATGGTTTTCCCGCTATGAAATGCGCAGCCTGGAAGGGCCGCTGCCGCAAATATGGGATGGCCAGGAAAATCCGCTGCCACCCGAGTCGGCCAGCACAAGTTGCTTGTGGGTGCGCGACAGTGCCGGCCGCGCACTGGACTATCCGGCCATCGCGGCCTATGCGGATATCTTTTTTCCCCGCGTCTGGTTGCGCCGCGCCAAACATGTGCCGGCCGGTACGGTTTCTATGACCGTGTATTTCCATGCCGATGCACAGCAGTTCACGCAAGTGGGCGCCGGCTATCTTTTGGCGCAGGCACGTGGGCAAGTATTTCGGGACGGGTTTTTCGACCAAACCGGCTATTTGTGGAGTGAAACTGGCACCATACTGGCCTCGACACACCAACTGGTGTATTTCAAAGAATAAGGCGTCCCGCCGGGACGGTAGGTATGCAAGACGTATTGAAAGATGTTTCCGAAGGCGTCATGACCTTGACGCTCAACCGAGTGGACAAAAAAAATGCGCTCACCCAGGCCATGTACGGTTTTATCGCCGATGCCATGCTGGAAGCGGCGGCGGCATCCAGCGTCCATGTACTGGTGCTGCAAGGGGACCCGGCTATTTTCAGCGCTGTAACGACATTGCTGATTTTTTGGGCCGTGCGCCCTCGGTGGATGCGGCCGACACTGATGTGTCACGGTTTCTGCGTGGCATTGCGGCCTTCCCCAAGCCCTTGGTCGCCTCGGTCTGCGGACCGGCGGTGGGCGTAGGTACCACCTTGCTGTTTCATTGCGACTTGGTCTATGCCGGTGACAACGCCGCTTTTTCGCTGCCCTTTGTCAACTTGGGTTTGTGCGCCGAGGCGGCTTCGAGTTTGCTGGCTCCCCAATTGATGGGCTACCACCGCGCCGCTGAGGCTTTGCTCCTGGGTGAACCCCTACTCGCCGAGACTGCGCTGGAGATCGGCTTGGTCAATCGCGTGGTACCGCCGTCCGAGGCCAATGCCTTGGCGCGCAAGCAGGCGCTCAAACTCGCGGCCAAGCCGCTCCCAGCACTGATGGAAACCAAGCGACTCATGAAAAAAGGCCAGCTGGCGCAGGTGCTTGCACAGATTGCGGAGGAAGGCGCCGCCTTCGGACGTTTGCTCCAGTCACCGCATGCCAAAGAAGCTTTTTCGGCGTTTCTGGAAAAACGAAAACCTGATTTTTCTGCACTGTAAAGAGGCAGCGTGCCCCATGCGAGGTAGGGAAGCGGCCATGGTACCGACGCGAATTTCCTAGACCGGTGACAATTAGCGGATGCCTATTTCTAACTTGCTACCCGATAACGCGCTGGGCGCGCACCACGATCACACAGCGGCGGTGCCTGATACCTCGTCCCCTGTGGCGCTAGGTGCCGCGCTCAAGACCAGCGCTGCATCGACAGCGGCGCGCAAGCGTTCGGCCGTGCCGCTGCAGGACATTGTGTTTGAAGAAGAGTTTGTCAGCGGGCTCAAAAAAATATTTGAGGAAATGATTTCCTTTAACCGGGTTCTGGGCCTCAAAATCCACGATCTAGGGCCTGCGCGGGTACGCGCCCGCATCCAGATGAAGCCTGACTTGGTGGGGCATTTCAGCTACAACCGCATCCACGGTGGAGTGATCAGCGCCGGCCTGGACGCCATGGGCGGCCTGGCCGTGATGGCCGCTATCGGGGCGCGCCATATGGACGAAGCGCCCCTGCAAAGACTGCGCCGTTTTGCCAATTTGGGCACCATCGACCTGCGTATTGACTATCTGCGACCAGGCATTGGTGAATATTTTGATTTGCAAGCAGAGGTCTTGCGCCTGGGTTCGCGCGTCGCTTCCACGCGCATGGAGTTTTTCGGGCCTGAGGGCACATTGCTCTCAACGGGAAGCGGCGCCTACATCGTTTCCTGACATAAAAAAAGGCCCTTGTTAGGGCCTTTTGGCACATGCAGCAAGCGATTACAAAGGTACTTTTTTCAGCATCTCAATGCCGATCTTGCCCGCCGCAATCTCACGCAAGGCGGTAACACCGGGTTTGTTCTTGCTTTCGATTTTTGGGGTGTGGCCCTGGTTGAGCATACGCGCGCGGTAGGTGGCGGCGAGTACCAATTGAAAACGGTTGGGGATCTGCGCGAGGCAGTCTTCGACAGTGATGCGGGCCATGCAATTCTCCGGAAATACTAGGGGATGTTGAGCGCTTGGAAGGTGTCAGCACGGCTGCGCGCCTGGGCTGCAAACTTGAGCCGCTGCGCGTGAACAATCGCTTTAAGGTCAAACAGCGCGCGGTCAAATAACTCATTGATTATAACGAAGTCGAATTTCCCGGCCTGGGCGACCTCCACGGCGGCGTTCTTCATGCGCACCTCAATGGTTTGCGCGCTGTCTTCGCCGCGCCGCTCCAGCCGGGCCCGCAGCTCTTCCCAGCTAGGGGGCAGGATAAAGATGCACACCGCATTAGCAAAAGCCTGCTTGATCTGGATGGCGCCTTGGAAGTCGATTTCCAAAATGACATCCGCGCCCTGTGCCATGCGTTCGGCGATGGCTTTTTTGGAGGTGCCGTAGCGGTGCTGGTGCACATGCGCCCATTCCACAAAGGCGTTGGCCAGTACCATGGCATCAAACTCGGGTTCTGACACAAAAAAGTACTCGCGCCCGTGTTTTTCCTGGCCGCGCGGCGCGCGTGTGGTGTGGGATACCGAGGGCTGCACATGCGTGTCGAGTTCCTGCAAGGCGCGCACCAGACTGGACTTGCCCGCTCCGCTGGGGGCTGCGACAACAAACAGATTTCCCGGATATTCCATAGCGGCGCTGGGCAAGGGTGAAGTGCCGGTCATTCTATGTTCTGCACCTGCTCGCGCATTTGCTCGATGAGCACCTTCATGTCCACCGAAATACGGGTCAAAGGCAGGGCGGCGGACTTGGAACCCATGGTGTTGGCCTCGCGGTGCAACTCCTGGATCAAAAAGTCCAGCCGCTTGCCGATCTCACCGCCTTTAGCAATCAAAGATTCCAATTCGTCCAGATGCGCCTTGAGCCGGGTCAGTTCTTCGGCTACGTCGATGCGGATAGCAAAGGCCGTTGCCTCGGTAAGGGCCCGGTCCTGTGCAGCTTCCGCCGTCACCCCGCCGGTCGCCATGGCCATGGCTTCACGCCATTTTTCGACAAAGCGCAGCCTTTGCTGTTCTACCACCTGAGGCACCAGGGGTACAGCCTGGGCTGCCAAGCCGCGCAACTGGGCGATATGGCCCTGCAGCATATGCGCCAGCCTTTGGCCTTCCCGTGCTCGGGCGCCCATGAGTGCATCCAGCCCTTGGCGTGCCAGCGCGATGATCTCCTCGCTCCAATCCTGCGTGCTCTGCGATTCGTTGCCAGCCAGTCGCAGCACGTCAGCCACGCTCAGCAAGGGGGCCTGGGGCAGGCTCTCCAGTACCAAGGACTGGGTCTGCAGAAGTTTTTTCAGCAGGCTTGGCGAGGGCGCTGCCACATGGCCCGACTTTTCCATTTCTATCGCGGCACGCACTTCCACTTTGCCGCGCTTGAGTTTGGCGGTCAACATTTCGCGCAACGCGGGTTCACTGGGGCGCAACTCGTCGGGCAGACGGAAACTCAGGTCCAAGAAGCGGCTGTTGACCGAGTGGATTTCAATGCCCAGGCGCCCCGCTGGTGTAGCTGCAGTTTGCTCGGACGGGG
>JBBAPY010000244.1:0-4707 GCA_040400635.1 Rhodoferax sp. | reverse complement strand
TGCACCCCAGCTACGCCGGGCGTGTTCATCAGGGTTTGGCGGATGGCCTGAACTTCATCCTCGTTTACGGCCCGGTCCATCAGGTCGTGCAAAGCATCCCAGCCAAAGCCCCAGCCCATTTTGGCGACCATCAGGCCCACGATCAGCGCCGCAATCGGGTCCATGAGCGGGTAGCCCATCAGGTTGCCGATCAAGCCCAAAGCCACCACCAGACTGGAGGCCGCGTCCGAGCGCGCATGCCAGGCGTTGGCCACCAGCATGCCCGATTTGACACGCTTGGCCACCCGCAGCATGTAGCGAAACAAGAGCTCTTTTGACACCAGGGCGGCCAGCGCCACCCACAAGGCGACCGCGTGCGCTGTGGGGATAGATTCAGGTGATTGCAATTTACCCACCGCCGACCAGACCATGCCTACGCCAACCCCTAGCAGCAAAAGGCCCAGCGCCAGCGATGCCGCGTTTTCAAAACGCTGGTGGCCATAGGGATGGTCTTCGTCAGCGTCTTTTTGGCTGTGCCGTCCCGCCAGCAGCACCACAAAGTCAGCAACCAAATCCGAGAGCGAATGGATGCCGTCAGCCACCAGGCCCTGGGACTTGGCTGCGATGCCGACCACGATTTGCACACTGGAGAGCAGCACATTGACGGCAACGCTCACCCAAGTGCTGCGCGCCGCCGCCGCCGCGCGTTGCGCCGGTGTGTGCGTACTGTGCTCGGAGTCGTCGTCTATTTCGGTGAAGTTCATAGTGGCTTAACAAGCAACACAGTGCCGGCCCGCAAAGGCGCGCCGCTGGGAGTTCCCAAGCTGCTTGCTGCACCGGAGCTTAGCAGTGTTACTTGACGCACGCCTTTCAGCCCAGGTGTTTGCCAACGATGCCCGCCAGTTCAAACATATTGATGCTGGGTTTGCCAAACACCGCTTGCAATTTGGCATCGGCCAGGATGGTGCGTTTATCTTTGGGGTCTTGCAGGCCTTGGGCCTTGATGTAGTCCCACAGCTTTTTGACCACCTCAGGGCGCGACACCGCTTCACCGCCAATGACGGCGGCCAGCGCCGCGCTGGGTGCCTTGCCTGCGGCACTGCTGGTTTTACGCGGCGCCTTGGGCTTGGCGGTTTTGGTCGCCGCGCTTTTCTTGGCTGCAGCGCTAGCCTTTTTGGCCGCCGCTTTCGCAGCAGGTGTTGCCGCCACGGCGCGACTGCGCGCTGCAGCGGCTTTGGCCACCGCACCGGGGCGTGGCGGAAATTTGCTGGGGGCAAACTCAAAATTCACTTTACCTGCCTCGGCGTCCCAGGCCAGCATGGCCTTGAAGGCCCGTCGTGTGCGCATGCTGACAAACTTGCCCAGCAAATCGGTTTTGCCACTGGAAAGCAACTTGCTCATTTGTTCGCGCGCGATCGGCTGCTGCAAGATGATTTGCCCGCTCTTGAAGTCGCAGCTGGGCACGGTTTGCACCAGGCTGGCTACCGCATGGTCGCAAACATAGTTTTTCCCGTGTTCAAACACCAGGCCACCGGTTTGGGCACCGCACTTGGGGCAGCCACCCAGAGGCTCTTGCGCGCTGAAGTCGGCGAGCTCGCCGGACTCTTGCGACGCTTTGTCGTCGCCGAAGTCAAATTCCAGTTTGAAGTTTTTGCTGTCCTCGTCAAACTTGAGCACGATCTCCGAGGTGAAAGGCCAACCCGCTTTGGAGCGAAAGCCATCGAGCGGCCCGATTTTTTTCTCGCGTAAAAACTGCTCTACTTCGGCCAGCTCAAAAGTGCGGCCTGCCGGTGTTTTACCGAAAGAAAAACCGCAACCCTCTTCGCCACCAGTGGTGCCCGTGCAGGCGTAGCGTCGGTAGTTTTCTTTCACGATGCCGCCGCAATTGGGACAGGCGCTTTGCAAGGTGGCGTAGTCTCCGGGAATGGTGTCGCGGTCGTATTCTTTGGCTTTCTTCACCATGCGTTCGGTCATGGCGGCGATTTCGGCCATAAAGGCATCGCGCCCCATCTTGCCTTGCTCCATCAGCGAGAGCTTGTATTCCCATTCGCCCGTCAGTTCGGCCTTGGACAACTCTTCCACACCCAGGCCGCGTAACAGGGTCATCAGCTGAAACGCCTTGGCCGTGGGAATGAGTTCGCGGCCCTCGCGCAGCATGTATTTCTCGTTGAGCAAGCCTTCAATAATGGACGATCGCGTAGCCGGCGTGCCCAGGCCTTTCTCGCGCATGGCTTCGCTGAACTCTTCGTCTTCCACCGTCTTGCCCGCACCTTCCATGGCGCCCAGCAAAGTGGCTTCGGTGTAGCGCGCCGGTGGCCGGGTCTTCAGGCCTTTGGCCTGGGCGCTGTCGGTGCGAACCTGTTCGCCCGGCTGCACCGGCACCAGGTTCTGGCCTTTATCGCCGTCTTTGGCATCGTCGATTTCAGCGGCGGCTTCCTTGCCATAGACCGCCAGCCAACCTGGCTCGACCAGCACCTTGCCCGTGGTCTTGAACTGGTGGCTTTGGGCGCCCAGCGCTACGGTGCTGATACGCGTAGTGACCTGGTATTCGGCTGCGGGGTAAAACACGGCGATAAAGCGGCGCACCACGAAGTCATAGAGCTTTTGCTCGGCATCGGACAAGCCGCTGGGCGCCTCCAACGTGGGGATGATGGCAAAGTGGTCACTCACCTTGCTGTTGTCAAACACTTTTTTGCTTGGTTTGATGTAGTGCTTGGCAATCGCGGTGCGCGCAAATGGGGCCAGGTGGCCCATGCTGCTCTTGGCGATCATGGCCATGGTGTCATTGACCGTGGGCAGGTAGTCTTCGGGCAGGTGGCGCGAGTCGGTACGCGGGTAGGTCAGGGCCTTGTGCCGCTCATACAGGCTTTGCGCCAGCGCCAGCGTAGTTTTGGCGGAAAAGCCAAAGCGCCCATTGGCCTCGCGCTGCAAAGTGGTCAGGTCAAACAGGCCCGGGCTGCTTTTATTACTGGGCTTGCTTTCCTCCTGCACGCTGGCGGGTTTGCCGCGTACCGCATCGGCAATCGCCTGGGCCTGTGCTTGCGACCATAGGCGGTCTTCTTTTTTTTCTGCGTCGTCGGCATCTTTTTTATGCGCCGGGTCAAACCATTTGGCCGGGTAGCTGCCCGCTTGCGCAGCGAACTCGGCATGGATTTCAAAATAATCGCGGCTGATGAATTTGCGAATCTGTTCTTCGCGCTCGACTACCACCGACAGCGTGGGCGTTTGCACCCGGCCCACGGTGGTCAGAAAAAACCCACCGTCGCGCGAATTGAAAGCCGTCATCGCACGCGTGCCGTTGATACCCACCAGCCAGTCCGCCTCCGACCGGCAGCGCGCCGCGTCGGCCAGGGGTTGCATTTGGGCGTTGGTGCGCAAATGGGTAAAACCGTCGCGTATGGCTTGCGGTGTCATGGATTGCAGCCACAAGCGGCTCACCGGTTTGCCCAAAGGCTTGGCGCCACCGGCGTACTGCTCAATCAAGCGGAAGATGAGTTCGCCCTCGCGCCCGGCGTCGCAGGCGTTAATCAGGCGCGCCACGTCCTTGCGCTTGGCAAGTCTGACCACCGCGTTGAGCCGCGTCTTGGTTTTGTCCACCGGCTTTAAATCAAAGTGCGGGGGAATCACCGGCAGGTGCGCAAAACTCCATTTGCCGCGCTTGACGTCATAGGCCTCGGGCGCTTGAATTTCCACCAGATGGCCTACGGCACTGGAAACCACGTAGGTTTCGTTTTCAAAATACTCGTCGTGCTTCTCAAATTTTCCTGCGCTACTGGTAAGCGCGCGCACGATGTCCTGGGCAACCGAAGGCTTTTCTGCAATGACCAAGGTCTTGCCTGCAATATCGTTTTTCATGTGACTACAATCCGTTTCCTCGCGCACGCACGGGCGCGCACCCACACGGGCGCACACATGCGCGCCCATACGATCCACCATACCAAATTTTTCCGTGCCTCCAAAATCTGCCGCATCGCCCCCTAAGCGCCGACTTGCAGTGCGCACCTCGGGCATCCACGGCAAAGGCGTTTTTGCGCTGCGTGATTTTGCAGAAGGGGAAACGCTGATCGAGTACCTCGGTGAAGTCATCAGCTGGGAAGAAGCGCAAATACGCCACCCGCATGACCCCGCCAATCCCAACCACACGTTTTACTTCCATATTGACGATACGCGTGTGATCGATGGCCTGCAGCAGGGCAATGCGGCCAAGTGGATTAACCATTCCTGCGACGGTAATTGCGAAGCGGACGAGGTGCGGGGCCGCATCTTCATCAAAGCGCTGCGCAACATCGAAGCTGGCGAAGAGCTGACCTACGACTACGGTCTGGTCACCGACGAGCCGCTCACACGTAAGTTGAAGGCCGAATACCCCTGCTGGTGCGGCAGCAAGCAATGCCGGGGCACCATGCTGGCCCCCAAGCGCGCCGCCTGGCGTAAGCGCTGAGCGGCCATGGCAAGCGGCGCACCCGCTGACAAAGCATTGCGCTGGCCCGCCGAAGCCGTCTGGGAGGCTGTGGAGCCACTGCTGCCGGGCTTTAGCGTCGAGATTCTGCCCACCTTGCCTTCCACCAATACCGCATTGATGGAGCGCGCACGCGTCGGCCGCGTCGACCCCATGGCTTTGGTGGCCGAGCAGCAAAGCGCAGGGCGTGGCCGCATGGGGCGGCAATGGCTCAGTGCGACGCAGGGCACGGGCCCGCTGCCCCTGACTTTTTCTATCGGCCTGCCTTT
>JBBAPY010000243.1:0-4714 GCA_040400635.1 Rhodoferax sp. | reverse complement strand
CATGCACCCGATGCAGGCCGCTTTCAAAGACTGCCACGGCTTGCAATGCGGTTTTTGCACCCCAGGCATGGTTTTGAGCGCCATCGACTTGTGCGCCAAGCACCCCAATGCCAGCGCGGCTGAAGTGCGCACGCATCTGGAAGGCAATATGTGCCGCTGCACTGGCTACCAAAACATCGTCAAAGCCGTACAGCAGGGTGCTGCTGCCATGGCTTCTGCCTAAACCATTCAAGGAGCAATCAATATGGGTGCATCAGATTTTTCCAACCTCCCGCATATCGGTGAGTCGGTCCGGCGTAAGGAGGACTACCGTTTCCTGACCGGTGCAGGGCAGTACACCGACGACATCACTATGCAGGCGCAGAGCTACGCCGTTTTCGTGCGCAGTCCGCATGCCCATGCTGTGATCAAGAGCATTGACATCAGTGCCGCTTCCGCCATGCCTGGCGTGGTGCGTATCTTTATCGGCAAAGACCTCGAAGGCAAGATGGGCGGACTGCCCTGCGGCTGGTTGATCAACAACCCGGACGGTACGCCCATGAACGAGCCGCCGCACCCCGTGTTGGCCTTGGGCAAAGTGCGCCACGTTGGCGACCAATTAGCCATGGTGATCGCCGACACGCTGGAGCAAGCCAAAAACGCGGCGGAAGCCGTGCAAGTCGATTACGACGTGCTGCCCGCAGTGGTTGACGTGCGCGATGCAGCCACTGGGCCGCAGCTGCACGACGCTGCGCCCAATAACAAGTGCTACAAATGGGTGCTGGGCGACAAAGGCAATGTGGACGCCGCGTTTGCCAACGCCGCGCATGTCACCAAGCTGGACCTGATCAACAACCGCCTGGTGCCTAATGCCATGGAGCCACGTGTGGCGATCGGAAACTACAGCCGCGCCACAGAGGAATACGTGCTCTACGTGTCCAACCAAAACCCACACGTCGAGCGCCTGCTGATGACGGCCTTTGTGCTGGGCTTGCCCGAGCACAAGGTGCGTGTGATCGCCCCGGACGTGGGCGGCGGTTTCGGCTCGAAGATCTATTTGTACGCGGAAGACGTCGCACTCACCTGGGCAGCCAAAGAAGTCAACCGCTCTATCAAATGGACCTGCGAGCGCTCCGAGTCATTTCTGACCGATGCCCATGGCCGTGACCACGTCAGCCACGCTGAAATGGCGATGGACAAAGACGGTAAGTTCCTGGGTATGCGGGTGCACACCCATGCCAACCTGGGCGCCTACCTTTCCACCTTCTCCACCGCCGTGCCGACGATTTTGTACGCGACGCTGCTAGCGGGTCAGTACACCTGCCCGCAAATTTACGTGGAAGTCGATTCGTGGTTCACCAATACCGCGCCGGTCGATGCCTACCGTGGCGCGGGCCGCCCCGAGGCCACTTACCTGCTGGAGCGTCTGGTCAGTCGCTGCGGCTGGGAGATGGGTTTATCGCAGGACGAAATCCGCAAGCGCAACTTCATCAACAGCTGGCCCTACCAAACGCCAGTGGCTTTGCAATACGACAGTGGTGACTACATCGGCTGTATGACCAAAGCGCAAGATATGGCGGATGTGGCCGGTTTCCCTGGGCGCAAAACGGCCAGCGCGGCCAAAGGCTTGTTGCGCGGCATCGGCTACTCCAGCTACATCGAAGCATGCGGCATTGCACCTAGCAATATCGCAGGTGCACTGGGCGCACGTGCCGGCTTGTTTGAATGCGGCGAAATCCGCGTTCATCCCACCGGTAGCGTCACGGTGTTCACCGGCTCACACAGCCACGGCCAGGGCCATGAAACTACCTTTGCCCAAGTCGTTGCCGCCCGTTTGGGCGTGGCGGTCGATGCCGTCGATGTGGTGCATGGCGATACCGGTCGGGTGCCCTTTGGTATGGGTACCTATGGCTCGCGCTCCATTTCGGTGGGCGGCGCAGCCATCATGAAGGCACTGGACAAGATCGAGACCAAGGCCAAGAAAATCGCGGCCCATTTGATGGAGTCCAGCGATGCCGACGTCGAATTTGCCAATGGCGAATTCACGGTCAAAGGCACCGATAAAAAGGTCACCTTCGGCCAGGTCGCGCTTACCGCTTACGTGCCGCACAACTACCCGCTCGACAAGCTGGAGCCCGGCCTGAACGAAACCGCCTTCTACGACCCGACCAACTTCACCTTCCCCGCAGGCACCTATATTTGCGAAGTGGAAATCGACCCCGCTACCGGCGTCACCCGCGTGGAAAAATTCACCGCAGTGGACGACTTTGGCACCATCATCAACCCGATGATCGTCGAAGGCCAGGTGCACGGTGGACTGGTGCAAGGTATTGGCCAAGCCCTGATGGAAAACTGTGTGTACGACCGCGAAACCGGTCAACTACTCACCGGCTCCTTCATGGACTACGCCATGCCCCGCGCCGACGACTTCCCCGACTTCAAGATCGGCAATATCTGCACCCCTTGCACCCACAACCCGCTGGGCACCAAGGGCTGCGGCGAAGCCGGAGCCATTGGCTCGCCACCAGCGGTCATCAATGCTGTGCTCGACGCACTGCATGGTCTGGGCGTCAAAGAATTTGACATGCCCGCCACACCCCACCGCGTCTGGGAAGCCATTCAGGCGGCCAAAGCCTAAAGCAGCAAAGGAGTTCACACATGTATGCATTCACACTAGACCGTCCTGCTTCCCTGGCTGATGCGGTAAGCGCAGCGGCCTCCGGAGGCCAGGTGCTGGCCGGCGGGCAAACCCTGTTGCCGTCCATGAAGATGCGCCTGTCCCAACCCGGCCGTCTGGTCGATCTGGGCGGCGTTAAAGAACTGTCGGGCATTGAGCCCAATGGCAATGCTGTCGTGATCGGAGCTATGACGCGCCATATGGATGTGGCGAGCAGCAGCACCGTGCAGGCTATGATTCCGGCACTGGCCGATCTGGCGTCACACATCGGGGACCGGCAGGTCCGCGCTATGGGCACCATGGGCGGCTCGGTTGCCAATAACGACCCTTCCGCCTGCTACCCCAGCGCGGTACTGGGCTTGGGTGCAACCGTTCACACCAATAAGCGCCGCATCGAAGCCGATAATTTCTTCCAAGGTATGTTCACCACTGCCTTGGAGGCAGGCGAGTTGATCACTGCGATCAGTTTCCCTCAGCCCAAATCGGCGGCTTATATGAAGTTCGTACAAGCGGCTTCGCGCTTTGCCCTGGTGGGCGTGTTTCTGGCCCAAACCGCTGGCGGCGTGCGCGTTGCCATCACCGGTGCTGGCCAAGGTGTTTTCCGGCACAAAGGGCTGGAAGACGCCCTCAATAAGAGCTTTACCGTGGCCTCTGCCGCCTCGGTGCATGTGGATGCTGATGGCCTGAACGCCGACATCCACGCCACCGCGGCCTACCGGGCCAACCTGATCAGCGTTTTGACGCAGCGGGCTGTGGCACACTGCCTGGCCTGATGCCGCCTCCGGCTTAAACGCCGGCGCAACAAGGCCCCGTGTGCACAACGCGGGGCCATTTTTTTGAGCCCAGCCATGAACCTCTTTCCTTCCATTGATGCCCTGATCGAAGCCTTGCGCCAGGCCGGCTATTTTGCGGACCGGCGTTTGGCCACCGCCGTATATTTGGCGCTCAAGTTGGAGCGCCCCCTGCTGCTGGAGGGCGAGCCCGGCGTCGGCAAAACCGAACTGGCCAAGGCCCTGGCCATTGCGCTGCAACGCCAGATGATTCGCTTGCAATGCTACGACGGCTTGGAGCAGCGCGATGCACTTTACGAGTGGAATTACGCCGCGCAATTGCTGCATATGCGGGCCGCGCAAAGCCACAGCGAAAGCGCACAAGGCGCTGCGCCTGCCGTGGACGCCATGGAGCGCGAGGTCTACCAGGACCGCTACCTGATACGCCGCCCCTTGCTACAAGCCTTGCAAGCACCGGCGCCCGGCGCGGTCTTGCTGATTGACGAAGTGGACCGCGCCGACGAACCCTTTGAAGCCTTCTTACTGGAATACCTGGGCGAATACCAGGTCAGCATCCCGGAAATCGGCACGATCCGCGCCGTGGTCAAACCGGTCACCATTCTCACCAGCAACCGCACGCGCGAACTCAATGACGCGGTCAAGCGACGATGCCTGTACCACTGGCTGGACTACCCGGACCGCGACCGCGAGTTGGCCATCATCAGCGCCCAAGTGCCCGGCGCGTCCGAAAAATTAGCGCAGCAAGTGGCCGACGTGGTCACGCGCTTGCGCAACCAACCGTTTTCCAACGCGTTTCAGCGTGCGCCTGGCATCGCCGAAAGCGTGGAATGGGCCAAGGCCTTGGTGGCGCTGGACACGCTGGAGCTGGACCCGGAAACCATGAGCGATACCGCAGGCATTATGTTTAAGCAACGCGAAGACGTCGCCGCACTGACCCTGGCGCTAGCGCAGGACGTTTTGGCACCGCCCCCAGAAGCTGACCCCGCCGCATGACCCTGGGTGATTCGCGTACCGGCAAATTGGCAGGCAACTTGGCAGCTTTCGGGCGCACGCTGCGCCGGGCCGGTGTGCAGGTGGACAGTGCGCGCATCGGCCTGTGCGCGCAAGCAGCATTGGAAGTCGGTCTGGCGGATCGGCACGACCTGAGCGCTGCGATGGAATCGGTGTTGATCAGCCGTGAGCAAGACCGCGCCGTATTCCGTGAACTCTTCGAAGCCTTTTTCCGCGACCCCAATATGGCGCACAAGCTCTTGTCGCAAATGCTGCC
>JBBAPY010000242.1:0-4737 GCA_040400635.1 Rhodoferax sp. | reverse complement strand
ATTGGCGTAGGCGCCACGCGCTCCTTCGTACGTGAAGTCGCTGGCCTAGCCGGTCTGGACCCCGAGGCCGCTTTGGCCAAAGTCAATTCACGCGCCCAGTGGTATGCCCGCTCGGTCGATTCCACCTACCTCACCGGCAAACGCGTGTTTGTGTTTGGTGATGCGACACATGCGGTCGCAGCGGCCAAAGTGGCTGCCGAAGAAATGGGTTTTGCAGTCGTCGGCATAGGCACTTACAGCCGCGAATTTGCACGCGAAGTGCGCGATGCCGCCAAACTTTATGGTGTCGAAGCACTGATTAGCGACGACTACTTGGAAATCGAATCGCGCATTGCCGAACTGCAGCCCGAACTGGTGCTGGGCACGCAAATGGAGCGCCACATTGCTAAGCGCCTGGGCGTGCCCTGCGCGGTGATTTCTGCGCCAGTGCATGTGCAGGATTTCCCGGCCCGCTATGCCCCACAAATGGGTTTTGAAGGCGCCAACGTGCTGTTTGATACCTGGGTCCATCCGCTGATGATGGGGCTGGAAGAGCACCTGATCGGTATGTTCCGGGGTGATTCCGAATTCCATGAAGACGCCGCTCCCTCACACCTAGGTGGCGCTGCGCGCATGCAGCCTGCGCCTGTGGTGCTTGCCATTGAGCCCGCGCCCCAAGCCGCGCAAGAAGCAGTCACGCTGACCGTGGCCGCTGACAAAACCAACACCGGCGGAGCCTGCACCTGGGACGCTGGTGCCGAGAAAGAATTAAAAAAAATACCGTTCTTCGTACGGGGCAAAGCCCGGCGAAATACCGAGCGCTACGCATCCGAGCATGGCCTGTCGGTGATTACGGTGGAGACGCTCTATGACGCTAAAGCTTACTTCGCCCGCTAAGGCAGCACCGCCTCGCAACACCACCCCGATCAAGGTGGTGATCGTGACTATGGACACGCATCTAGCGAGCTCTATTAACCGTGCCAGCCAGACGCTCGGCCGCGAGTTTCCCGGTCTGTCGCTCAGCCTGCACGCCGCATCGGAATATGCCGGCAATGAGGCCTTGATTGCACGCTGCAAAAAGGACATCGCCCAGGCCGACATCGTGATCGCCGGCATGTTGTTTTTGGAAGATCACTTCCTACCCATCCTGGACGATTTGCGCCAGCGCCGTATGCACTGCGACGCCATGATTTGCCTGGCCAGCGCCACCGAGGTGACGCAACTGACCCGACTAGGCCAGTTCGACATGGGCAAGCCCGCCAGCGGCCCCATGGCCTTGCTGAAAAAGCTGCGCGGCAGCAAAGAAAAAGCTGCCACCGGGGGCGCAGCGCAAATGAAGATGCTGCGCCGCCTGCCGCAAATACTGCGTTTTATTCCGGGCACCGCGCAAGACGTGCGCTCCTACTTTCTAACCATGCAATATTGGATGGGCGGCTCGGACGACAACGTGCTCAATATGGTGCGCCACGTCATCGACCGGGGTGCAGACGGGCCGCGTAAAGTCTTGCGCGGTCGCGTCAAAGTGGCCCCGCCAGTGGATTACCCCGAAGTGGGTGTTTACCACCCGCGCTTGGCTGGACGCTTTAGTGAAGACGTGCAAGTGTTGCCAAGGCCCGAGGCGACGGCGTTGCGCGGCACGGTCGGTATTTTGCTCATGCGTTCTTACTTACTCTCTGGCAATGCTGGACATTACGACGGAGTGATCGCCGCCCTCGAAGCGCGTGGCCTGCGTGTCATTCCCGCCTTCGCTGCTGGGCTGGATTCTCGCCCTGCAATCGATACGTTTTTCATGAAAAACGGCCAAGTAGCAGTGGACGCGGTGGTATCGCTGACCGGGTTTTCTCTGGTCGGTGGCCCCGCTTACAACGACGCCAAAGCGGCTGAAGAAGTACTGGCCAAGCTGGATGTTCCTTATGTTGCCGCGCACCCGGTCGAATTTCAGACCCTGGACCAATGGGGCGGCTCGGACCGTGGCTTGTTGCCGGTAGAGAGCACCATCATGGTGGCGATTCCTGAGTTGGATGGTTCCACCGGTCCTATGGTCTTCGGCGGCCGTCCCGGCGCTGCCGGCGTCACCTGCACCGGCTGCCACCATGCCTGCACCTTCGGGCCCATTACCAGCGCACAAGACATGCATTCCTGCCCCGAGCGCGCCATCATGCTGGCCGCGCGGGTGAGCAAGCTGGTGGCCCTAAAGCGCAGCCAACACCATGAGCGAAAAGTCGCCATCGTCTTGTTTAACTTCCCGCCCAATGCGGGCAATATCGGCAGCGCCGCTTATCTTTCGGTGTTCGAATCGCTATGGCACACGCTGACGGCCATGAAGGTGCAGGGCTACCAGGTCGAGGTGCCCGCCTCGGTGGACGCTTTGCGCGAGGCGCTCTTACAGGGTAATGCCGCCCAGCACGGCGCCGATGCCAATGTGCATGCCCTCATCAGCGCCGACGAGCATGTCAAGCGCGAGCGCTGGCTCAAGGAAATCGAAGCCCAATGGGGTCCAGCGCCGGGGCGTCAGCTGAGCAATGGCAGCTCTATTTTTGTGCTGGGCAAACAGTTTGGCAACGTGCTCATTAGCGTGCAGCCTTCGTTTGGTTACGAAGGCGATCCAATGCGCCTGCTGTTTGAAAAAGGCCTCGCCCCCACGCACGCTTTCTCGGCTTTCTACCGCTACCTGCGCGAAGACTTTAAAGCACACGCTGTGCTGCATTTCGGCACCCACGGCGCGCTCGAATTCATGCCCGGCAAGCAAACCGGCATGAGCGGTACTTGCTGGCCCGATCGATTGATCGACGACCTGCCTAATGTGTATTTGTACGCCTCCAACAATCCGTCCGAAGGCGCCATCGCCAAGCGCCGTTCGGGCGCCACGCTGATCAGCTACCTGACGCCGCCGATTGCCCAGGCCGGTTTGTACAAAGGTCTGAACGATCTCAAATCCTCGCTGGAGCGCTGGCGCACTCTGGAGCGCGGCAACACCGAACGCGCTGCCTTGGCGGTGGTCATCCAGGCGCAGGCTGCGGAGTTGGATTTGGTCAACCCCGAGCCCATCTGGGACACCGCCATGGGCGAAGCTCTGGACCAGCAGGTGCTGCGCTTGTCGCAAGAGGTGCTGGAGCTGGAATACACCCTTATCCCGCATGGACTGCATGTGGCTGGACGCGCGCCCAGCGCCGCCCAGCGTGTCGATATGCTGCTGGCTATGGCCGATGCTAACCACGGCATCCAAATTGATCGCCTAGCGGTCGAGGCTTTGGTGCAAGGGCAGACGCCCGAGCGTGCCCTGGCAGCTGCTGGTTTGCCACGCAACCACAGTAGCCTGGAAGCACTGCGCGCCCTGGTAGAGCCGCAGGCGCTGATGGCGGTGGACACCGAAGTGCCCGCCCTGTTGCGCGCTTTGGATGCACGTTACATCCGCCCGGCGCCTGGCGGTGATATTTTGCGCACGCCTGCAGTCTTGCCCACAGGCCGCAACATCCACGGCTTCGATCCTTTCCGCATCCCCAGCGCGATCGCAGTGCGCGACGGCAAGGCCCAAGCCCAACTGCTGATCGAGCGCCACTGCGCCGATGGCAACCCGCTGCCCGAATCCATTGCCATGGTGCTCTGGGGTAGTGATAACCTGAAAAACGAAGGCGCGCCGATTGCGCAGGCGCTGGCGCTCATGGGCGCACTGCCCCGCTTTGACAGCTATGGCCGTATCGCCGGTGCCAGCCTGATTCCGTTGGTCGAATTGGGCCGGCCGCGCATCGACGTGGTTATCACCCTCTCGGGCATCTTCCGCGACCTGATGCCCTTGCAGATCAAACTGCTGGCCGAGGCTGCATTCCTCGCAGCCAGCGCCGATGAGCCGCTGGAGATGAACTGGATTCGCAAGCATTCCCTGGCCTACCAGCAAGAGCATGGTTGCACCTTAGAAATTGCGGCCTTACGGGTCTATGGCAATGCCGAAGGCGCTTACGGTTCCAACGTCAATAATCTGGTGGAGAGCAGCCGCTGGAGCGACGAAGGCGAATTGGCCGAAACCTATAAGCGCCGCAAAGGCTTTGCCTATGGCCGTACCGGCCGCGCGGTGCAGCAAACCGCGCTCTTGCAAACTGCTTTGGCCGATGTACAACTCACCTACCAAAACCTGGACTCGGTAGAACTGGGCGTTACCACCGTGGACAACTACTTCGACACCCTGGGCGGCATTACGCAGGCAGTCAAAGTAGCCCAAGGTGGTAAGACGCCGCCGGTCTATATCGGCGACCAGACCAAGGGCAATGCGGCCGTGCGCTCCTTGCACGAGCAAGTCTCCATCGAAACCCGTACCCGCATGCTCAACCCCAAGTGGTACGAGGGCATGCTCGAGCATGGCTACGAAGGCGTGCGCCAGATTGAAGTGCATGTCACCAACACCATGGGCTGGTCGGCCACCACCGGCCAAGTGCAGCCCTGGGTTTATAAACAATTGTCCGAGACCTTCATGCTCGACCCGCAGATGCGTGAGCGTCTTGCCAAACTGAATCCGACGGCCTCTGCCCGAGTCGCTAACCGATTGCTGGAAGCATCGGAGCGCAACTACTGGCAACCGGATGAAGCGACTTTGCAGGCGTTACGCAACGCCAGTGAAGAACTAGAAGACCGCCTTGAAGGCGTATACGAAGGAGCTAACGCATGACTGTTGAGACATTGCCATTCCCCACGGTAAAGCGCAGTACGCGCTTGGACGGCGAGGGCAGCTTGCAAGTGCAGCTCGATCCGAGTGTGAAGATCGGT
>JBBAPY010000241.1:0-4748 GCA_040400635.1 Rhodoferax sp. | reverse complement strand
GCTGCGCCGTGCTGGCTTTGTCGCTGTCCATCGGTGCCTGGCGCGGTTTGGTCTATGAGATTTTTTCTCTGGTCAATTGGGTGCTGGCTTTTTTGGTTGCCCAGTGGGCCGCGCCATCAATAGCGCAGTTTCTGCCTATGCACGGTGCCAGCGACATGGTGCGCTATGGGGCGGCATTTTTTTGCTCTTTTATTTTGTGCCTGCTGGTAGGTAGTGTGCTGGTTTTTTTAACCAAAAAAGTGGTCTACGTGAGTGGAATGGGCTTAGTGGACCGGCTGCTGGGACTGGCCTTTGGCAGCTTGCGGGCGGTGGTGATACTGTTATCGGCGGCCCTTGTAATGCGAATGACGCCATTAGCCCGCAGCGATTGGTGGCTACAGGCCTATAGTCCGCGCATTGCACAATCGGTGCTGTCCGGACTCAAACCCTGGTTGCCCCAGGCCTTAAGTCCCTATTTACCTTGAGCGAGCAAACCTAGCATGTGTGGAATCGTAGGCGTTGTCAGCAACGGACCAGTTAACCAACTCATTTATGACGCTTTGCTGTTGTTGCAGCACCGCGGCCAAGATGCGGCGGGCATCGTGACGCAAAAGGAAAACAAGTTTTTCATGCACAAGGCCAAGGGTATGGTGAAAGATGTTTTTCGCACCCGCAATATGCGCGCGCTGCCGGGTAACTGTGGCCTGGGCCAAGTGCGCTATCCGACTGCAGGCAATGCTTTTAGCGAGGAAGAGGCCCAGCCTTTTTATGTCAACGCGCCCTTTGGCATTGTGCTGGTGCACAACGGCAATCTGACCAATGCGCAAGCGCTCAAGCACGAGTTGTTTACCGTGGATCACCGGCACATCAACACCGAGAGCGACTCCGAAGTGCTGCTCAATGTGCTGGCCCATGAAATCGAACGCACCACACGCGGCATGCCCTTGCAAGCTGCCCATTTGTTTGAAGCGGTGCGCAATGTACACCGGCGCATCAAAGGCTCGTACGCGGTCATCGCCTTGATTGCCGGCCATGGCGTGCTGGCTTTTCGCGACCCGTTTGGTATCCGACCCTTGTGCATAGGGCGCAGCGCAGAGCAAATTGTGCTGGCCAGCGAATCGGTGGCATTGGAAGGCACGATGCACCAGGTCGAGCGTGACGTGGCACCGGGCGAAGCCGTGTTTATCGACCTGCAAGGCAAGATGCTGGCGCAGCAGTGCGCCGACGCACCGGTGCTCAATCCTTGCATATTTGAGTTTGTCTATCTGGCACGACCCGATTCGGTGATGGATGGAATTTCGGTGTACCAGGCACGCCTGAACCTGGGCCAAACCCTAGCCAAGCGCGTGGTATCCACCGTGCCGCCTAGCGAAATTGATGTGGTCATTCCTATCCCTGAATCAAGTCGCCCCAGCGCCGCCCAATTGGCGCAATTGCTGGGTCTGCCTTACCGCGAAGGCTTTGTAAAAAATCGCTACGTGGGCCGCACCTTCATCATGCCCGGCCAGGCGGTGCGTAAAAAAACAGTACGCCAAAAGCTCAATGCGATAGCCAGCGAATTCAAAGGGCGCAATGTGCTGCTGGTGGACGACTCCATAGTGCGCGGCACCACCAGCCAAGAGATTGTGCAGATGGCGCGTGACGCGGGCGCGCGCAAGGTCTATCTGGCCAGCGCCGCGCCGCCGGTGCGTTTTCCCAATGTCTATGGCATCGACATGCCTACCAGCTCGGAGCTGGTGGCCTACAACCGTTCGGTGGAAGAAGTGCGCGCCATCGTCGGTTGCGATGCCTTGATTTACCAAGACGTCGATGCCATGAAAACCGCCATCGGTTCGCTCAATACCGCCATCAAAGATTTTGATGCATCGTGCTTTGACGGCGTCTATGTCACCGGCGATGTGGGAATAGCAGATATTGCGCGGCTGAGCGCCGCGCGTGTCAGCGGCCAGGAAGACGAGCAAGACAGCTCGCGCCTGGCTTTGCCCAACCCGGTATAGCAAGAGCCCCGACTTAACTTCCAGAAATCCCATGCCAAGCCATCCATTGCCCCCCGGACTGCATCCTGACACCCTGGCCCAGCGCGTGGCTATGGAGCGCAGCCAGTATGGCGAAAACTCCGAAGCGCTGTACCTGACCAGCGGCTATGTGCAGCCTTCAGCCGAGGTATCTGCCCGCCGCTTTGGTGGCGAGGAAGAAGGTTACACCTATGGTCGCTCGGGCAATCCCACGGTCAGCAGTTTTGAAATGCGCTTGGCGGCTATGGAAGGCACCGAAGCGGCGCTAGCGACCTCTTCGGGCATGTCGGCGGTGATGCTGATGCTCTTTAGCCTGCTCAAGGCGGGTGACCATGTGCTGTATTCCCAGTCTATGTTTGGCTCTACCATCAAGCTGATTGGCTCGGAGTTTGCCCGCTTTGGCGTGGAGTCCACCATCGTGCCGCAAACCGACCTTGCCGCTTGGAAAGCTGCCATCCGCCCCAATACCAAGCTATTGTTCGCAGAGACGCCGACCAACCCCCTGACCGAGGTCTGCGACATACAAGCCTTAGCCGATCTGGCCCACAACTCAGGCGCGTTGCTGTCTGTGGACAACTGCTTTGCCACACCGGTCTTGCAGCGCCCCATGGAAATGGGCGCGGACATCGTGATGCACTCGGGTACCAAGTATTTGGACGGACAGGGCCGTGTCATGGCCGGTGCGCTGTGCGCAAGCGATGCATTGATTACTGGCAAGTGTCTACCCGTGATGAAAAACAGTGGCATGGTGCTCTCGCCCTTTAATGCCTGGGTGGTGCTCAAAGGGCTGGAAACCTTGGATATCCGTATGCGCGCCCAGAGCGCCCGCGCCCATGCCCTGGCGCTGTGGCTGGAGCAGCAGCCCTTGGTGGAGCGCGTCTTTTACCCGGGATTGCCTAGCCACCCGCAACATGCCTTGTCTATGAAGCAGATGTCTAATTTGGGCGGTGCAGTCGTGTCTTTTGACCTGAAGGCCACCAGCCCCGAACTTGCGCGCAGTCGGGCCTTTCATGTGCTGGACAGTTTGCGCGTGCTGTCCTTGTGTACCAACCTGGGCGACACCAAAACTTTGTTGACGCACCCTGCCAGTACCTCGCACGGGAAATTGTCCGAGGCGCAGCGCCAGGCGGCGGGCATCGGTCAGGGCCTGATCCGCGTGGCCGTAGGCTTGGAGCATGTGGGTGATATGCAGGACGACTTGCTGCGCGGTCTGGACACACTTTGACGCTGAACCTGAATGACTAAAACACGTACCCGCTTTGCGCCTTCGCCTACCGGCTTTATTCACCTAGGCAATATTCGCTCGGCTTTGTACCCCTGGGCATTTGCGCGCGCCACCGGTGGCGACTTTATTTTGCGCATCGAAGATACCGACGAAGACCGCAGCACGCAGGCGGCGGTCGATGTCATTTTGGAGGGCATGCGCTGGCTAGGTCTGGAGCCTGATGAAGGGCCCTTC
The DNA here is from genome assembly GCA_040400635.1 of Rhodoferax sp. Classification (GTDB taxonomy): domain Bacteria; phylum Pseudomonadota; class Gammaproteobacteria; order Burkholderiales; family Burkholderiaceae_C; genus Allorhodoferax. Next base: position 1,295 of record JBBAPY010000241.1, on the reverse strand, counting down.
TACCAAATGCAGCGTATGGCGCGCTACAAAGAAGTTCTTTTGCAACTGCAAGCACAAGGCTGGGTGTATCCCTGTTATGTGAGCGTGGCCGAACTCGACGCCTTGCGCGAACGCCAGATGGCGGCCAAAGAGAAGCCCCGCTACGATGGCACCTGGCGGCCTGAGCCGGGCAAAGTGCTCCCACCTGTCCCCACAGGTGTGGTGCCCGTATTGCGATTTAAAAACTCACAAAGCGGAAGCGTGGTCTGGGAGGATAAGGTCAAAGGCCGCATCGAAATCAACAATACCGAATTGGACGATCTGGTGATCGCGCGCCCCGCACCGGCAGGCGAGGCGGTTGGCACCCCTACCTACAATTTTTGCGTGGTGGTCGATGATATTGACATGGCGATCAGCCATGTCATTCGCGGTGATGACCATGTAAACAACACACCGCGCCAAATCAATATTTTCATGGCTTTGGGTAAAGCGCCACCGATTTATGCGCATTTGCCCACGGTGCTCAACGAGCAGGGCGAAAAGCTGAGCAAGCGCAATGGCGCCAAAGCCGTTACCCAATACGCCGCCGAAGGCTATCTGCCCGATGCCATGGTCAATTATTTAGCCCGCCTGGGCTGGAGCCATGGCGATGAGGAAATTTTCAGCCGCGAACAATTTGTAGCCTGGTTCAATCTGGACCACCTGGGCCGCAGCGCTGCGCAGTTTGACGAAACCAAATTGCGCTGGGTGAATGCGCAGCATATGAAAGCCATGGACGGCGAGGCCTTGGCGCCCTTGGTGAATAAGCATTTTCAGGACCGCGGGATCGCGACCGACGAGCGCTTGGCGCACCTGTGTGACTTGTTCAAAGACCGCTGCGACACCACACTGGTATTGGCCGACTGGGTAGGGCGGTTTTACGCCGATGTGCAGGCCAGTGCGGACGACTTAGCCCAGCATGTAACCGATGCAGTGCGCCCGGCTTTGGGCTTGTTGCGCGCGCAATTGGCGCATTGCGAATGGGACAAAGCGGGTATCAGTACGGCGATAAAAGAGGTGTTGGCCCAAGCAGGCCTCAAGATGCCGCAACTGGCCATGCCGGTGCGTGTGCTGGTGATGGGCACACCGCAAACCCCGGCGCTTGATGCAGTGCTGGCATTGTGCGACCGGCAGAAAGTTCTGGACCGGCTGGGAACGGCCTGAATTTATTGGCTATAATTGAGGGCTTGGAAATTGAAGGCCCTGCTCGCGGGGCCTTGCGGTTTGGGGGTATAGCTCAGCTGGGAGAGCGCTTGCATGGCATGCAAGAGGTCAGC
>JBBAPY010000240.1:0-4780 GCA_040400635.1 Rhodoferax sp. | reverse complement strand
TTGGGGTGACTGGGACGCCTATCGCCCGGGTTGGGGTTCGTGGGGCATGCTGCTGGCTTTGCTTGTGCTGTGCGCGGTTTGCTGGGCAGCAAGTTTGCAAGTTCTGCCTGCGCTGGTGGCTATGGCTTTGCTGGGCTGGAGCTTGGGTTTGTTGGAGTCGGGCAATCTGTGGGACTATCTGCTGGATCCTTGGCTGTCGATTTATGCGCTGGCTTATGTGGTCCATAAAGTTGCCCATGAAGTTTTCATAAAATGCGCGCAGGCCGTGACGGCGCGCTTTCGCTAATTTGGACAAACTGTGGAGTTGTTGTTGAAACCATTTGCTTTTGTATTTCCGGGCCAAGGCTCGCAGTCTGTGGGCATGCTTGACGCCTGGGGGGATCATCCCGCCGTGCTGCAAACGCTTGAAGAAGCCTCAGGTGCGCTGGGTCAGGATGTCGGCCGATTGATCCAGGACGGCTCCAAAGAGGACCTGGCATTGACCACCAACACTCAGCCAGTCATGCTGGTGGCAGGCGTGGCGGCTTACCGGGTGTGGATGGCTGAAGTGGGCATTGCGCCGCAGGCCGTAGCCGGGCATTCCTTGGGAGAGTACGCTGCCTTGGTGGCAGCGGGCGCCTTAACTTTGGCCGATGCAGTGCCGCTGGTGCGTTTGCGCGGCCAGGCCATGCAGGAAGCCGTTCCAGTGGGCAAGGGCGCGATGGCCGCTATTTTGGGTATGGACCCGGCGCGGGTGGCGGCTTTATGCGCTGAGGTAGCAGCAGAGTTTTCGCCGGAAAGCGGCGAATTGGTGGAGGCGGCTAATTTCAACGACAACGCCCAGACGGTGATTTCCGGCAGCAAAGCAGCCGTGGAGCGGGCCTGCGAAGTGCTCAAAGCCCAAGGAGCTAAGCGCGCTTTGTTACTGCCTGTATCGGCCCCTTTCCATTGCGCGTTGATGCAACCGGCAGCGCTGATACTGCGTGAGGCACTGCGCCAGATGGCGATTGCCAGCCCGAAAATCCCTCTGGTCAACAATATCGATGTGCTGGAGGAAACCGATCCCGAGCGCATCCGCGACGCTTTGTACCGCCAGGCCTTTGGGCCGGTGCGCTGGGTGCAAACCGTGCAATCCTTCAAAGCGCGGGGTCTGGAGCACATAGTCGAATGCGGCCCGGGCAAGGTTTTGAGTGGCATGGTCAAGCGCATTGATGCATCCTTGGGCGCTTTTGCGGTTTTTGATCCGGCCACTTTGGCCGAAACACAGGCGAGTTTGCAATGAATTCGATCGATTTTGCAGGGCAAGTGGCCCTGGTGACCGGCGCCTCGCGCGGAATTGGTGCGGCGATTGCCTTGGAGTTGGCGCGCAAGGGTGTGCGCGTCGTGGGAACGGCCACCACCGAAGCAGGTGCCCAAGGCATCAGCCGCGCTTTGGAGTCCTATGAAGGTTGCGCTGGGCGGGTTCTTAATGTGACCGATGGCGCCGCTTGTGACGCCTTGGTGGATGCGGTCATCAAGGAGATGGGCGGTTTGCAGGTGCTGGTCAATAATGCCGGCATCACCCGCGATAACCTGGCCATGCGTATGAAAGATGATGATTGGGATGCGGTGATAGACGCCAATCTCAAAGGCGTCTTTCGCATGAGTCGGGCGGTAATGCGGCCCATGATGAAGCAGCGCTATGGCCGCATCATCAATATCACCTCGGTGGTCGGCGCCTCCGGTAATCCAGGGCAAGCCAATTACGCCGCTGCCAAAGCCGGTGTAGCAGGGATGACCCGCGCCTTGGCCCGGGAGTTGGGTTCGCGCAAGATCACCGTCAATTGCATCGCCCCCGGCTTTATCGCCACCGATATGACCGCCGCCCTGAGCCAGGAGCAGCAAGATGCCCTGCAAACGCAAATTCCCTTGGGGCATTTGGGCCAGCCCGCTGACATCGCGCATGCGGTGGTCTACCTGGCCTCGCCGCAAGCGGCCTATGTGACGGGCCAGGAACTGCACGTCAACGGCGGCATGTATATGTAAAGTAGTATCCGTTAGGAGGCCTTTGTGTCCGCAAGGCGGCTACTGCGAGCGTGAAGCGCCCGCACTGGTAAAATCGCGGACTGTTTTACAACCCTTAGAGGGAACCCATGAGCGATATCGAAGTACGTGTCAAGAAAATCATCGCCGAGCAACTCGGTGTGGAAGAGTCCCAAGTCACCAATGAAAAAGCCTTTGTGGCCGATTTGGGCGCTGATTCGCTGGACACGGTGGAACTGGTGATGGCCTTGGAAGATGAGTTCGGCATCGAAATCCCCGACGAAGACGCCGAAAAAATCACCACGGTGCAAAACGCCGTGGACTACGCCATGACCCACAAAAAGGCCTGATCGGCCTGGACCAACACCCGCCCTTGCGGCAGGGTGTTGGAAAAGCCTCGGCGGCTGGCCTTTGCGCGAGCCGCCCGAGGCTCCGGCGGCACAGCCGCTGCGCGCAGTATGTGATTGTCGCAACGTTTAATACAGGTGAGTATGTCCCGTCGTCGTGTAGTAGTTACCGGTTTGGGCTGTGTCAGCCCTGTGGGCAATACCGTAGATGAGGCTTGGGCCAATTTGCTGGCAGGCACATCGGGTATCGGCTTAATCAGCAAATTTGACGCAAGTGCCTTTGCCTGCCAGATCGCTGGCGAGGTGCGCGGACTGGACTTGGATCGCTACATCAGCCCCAAGGATGCGCGCGCCATGGATACCTTTATCCACTACGGTATCGTCGCAGCGGCGCAGGCCGTAGAAGACGCTGGACTGGCCACCGGGGAGGCGCTGGGTGAAGAGGAGGCGACCCGCATTGGTTGCGTCATCGGCTCCGGCATTGGTGGTCTACCCATGATCGAGCACACCAATATCGAATTTACCGCGCGGGGTCCGCGCCGCATTTCACCGTTTTTCGTCCCCGCCTCGATTATCAATATGACCGCCGGCCATGTGTCCATGCGCTTTGGCTTTAAAGGGCCCAATATCGCAATTGCCACTGCGTGCACCACCGGCCTGCATTGCATCGGCGAGGCCGGCCGGATGATTGAGTACGGCGACGCCGATGTCATGGTCGCAGGTGGATCGGAAGCGGCCGTTTCTCACCTCGGAGTGGGTGGATTTGCCGCCATGCGGGCCCTTAGCACCCGCAATGACGACCCGGCAACAGCCTCTCGCCCCTGGGACAAAGACCGCGACGGTTTTGTGCTGGGCGAGGGCGGTGGCATCATGGTGCTAGAAGAATACGAGCACGCCAAAGCGCGTGGCGCCCGTATTTATGCCGAGCTGGCTGGTTTTGGCATGAGTGCCGATGCGGGCCACATGACTGCGCCCAATATGGATGGCCCGCGCCGCGCCATGCTGAGCGCCTTGCGCAACGCATCTCTCAATCCGCAAGATATCGATTACCTCAATGCGCATGGCACCTCCACGCCCCTGGGGGATATCAATGAAACCAATGCCATCAAGGCTGCGCTGGGTGAACACGCCAAGCGCGTCGTGGTCAGTTCCACCAAATCCATGACCGGCCATTTGCTCGGCGGCGCCGGCGGCTTGGAGTCGGTATTTACCGTGCTCGCCCTGTACCACCAGAAGTGCCCGCCCACCATTAATTTATTCAACCAAGACCCGGAGTGTGACCTGGACTACTGCGCTAACCAAGCGCGAGACATGCCGATCCGCGCGGCTTTAAAAAATAACTTTGGCTTTGGCGGTACCAACGGCGCATTGGTGTTCAAGCGCGCTTAAGGCGGCACGCCTAGCGTTGATCACGAGGGACAGACCTTGTTGAGCCAGGCCCCTCCCGTTCGTATGCACTTTGGCCGGGCGTCCACCCATGCCGGGGTTTTGCTGGGGCTGGGGTTTGTCAACCTGGCTTTACTGCTAGCCCTGGGCCTGCACGGGGCCCGGGCGATCTCTTTGGCAGGCCTGGCGCTACTGGATTGCCTGTTCTTTTTCCTGGCTCTTTGGCAATGGCGGCTATGGCCCGGCGGTAGTTTGGCGTGGGACGGCAGCGCTTGGCGCTGGTCCTTGTGGGCGCAGGATGAAGCCTGTCAGGTCCATTGGGCTGTAGCCCTACCCGGTTTTTCGGTGTTGCGTTTGTCGGCGGGAAACGGGGAGGTGCAATGGCTGCTGACGGGACCGGCTTTGGAGCAGGAGACGCAGTGGATCGCCTTGCGGCGCGCCCTGGTCGCCCCTGGGGCACAAGGCCATGGCATATCGCTCGGGCGAATCAGGGTTTAATGGATGCCTCTGTCAGCTCTATGCTGGATTCATGTAAAGTTTTTTATGAGGCTTTGCGTTTTAGCTGCCAGGCCGCATATGGCGGAGGTTGTAGGGATTCTGCGGATGCGCAAAGCCGGGCACCGCTTGTTTGGGTAATGGGAGGATGACACCGATGTTTGCATTAGCCGTTTTTGACCGTTTGCGCGCAGGATTGCCCGTTTTGACGGCTGCGTTGCTAGGAATGGCCTTGTTGGCCGCGCCTATGCAGCCAGTGCACGCCCAAGCGCGTGCGCTTCCCGATTTCACCGACTTGGTCGAGCAGCTTGGGCCCTCGGTGGTGAATATCCGCACAATGCAAAAAGTCTCCAGCCGTCAGCAGTCTGGCGGACCGGGCGACGAGGAAATGATGGAATTTTTCCGCCGATTTGGCCTGCCTATGCCCAATGTGCCCAAGCAGGCCCCGCGCTCCAACCGGCCCGTGCCCGAAGAAGAAGTACCGCGCGGTGTGGGCTCAGGATTTATTTTTTCCCAGGACGGCCTGATCATGACCAACGCGCACGTCGTCG
>JBBAPY010000239.1:0-4838 GCA_040400635.1 Rhodoferax sp. | reverse complement strand
TCATGATCGTGGCCACCAGCGACTTCAATATGGGCGCCATGGAGAACAAAGGCCTCAATATCTTTAACACCAAGCTGCTATTGGCCAACCCCTCCACCGCCACCGATGGGGATTACGCCAATATTGAAAGCGTGGTCGGCCACGAGTATTTCCACAACTGGACCGGCAACCGCGTGACCTGCCGCGACTGGTTCCAGCTCAGCCTCAAAGAAGGCCTGACGGTGTTTCGCGACCAGGAGTTCAGCCAAGACTTGTGCGGCGAACCTTCGGCACGCGCGGTCAAACGCATCGAAGATGTGCGGCTTTTGCGCACCGTGCAATTCCCCGAAGACGCCGGCCCCATGGCGCATCCGGTGCGGCCAGACAGCTATGTGGAGATCAACAATTTTTACAGCGTCACCGTCTATGAAAAAGGCGCTGAAGTGGTACGCATGATGCAGACCCTGGCGACCGATGGCGCAGCCGTGTCAGGGCGCGAAGGTTTTGCAAAGGGTATGAAGCTCTACTTTGAACGCCATGACGGCCAGGCCGTCACTTGCGATGACTTTGCGCAGGCCATTGCCGATGCCAACCCGCAATCCCACCTGGCCGCGCTGCTCGAACCCTTTAAGCGCTGGTACAGCCAGGCCGGTACGCCGCAGCTCACCGCCGGTGGTCACTATGACGCGGACAAGCAAACCTACCGCATGACCTTTATGCAAAACAGCACCGCGCGGCCCGGCCAGCAAGCCAACGCGCCCTTTGTCATCCCGGTCAGTTTGGGCTTGGTGGGCGTGCATAGCGGTGCTGCACTGCCGCTCTATAGCGCGCCCGATGCCGGGCCCAGCGACAGCCATTTGCTAGTCATGTCCGAGCGGGACTTGGAGATCACGTTTTACCAAGTCACTGAAGAGCCGGTACCCTCGGTGCTGCGCGGTTTTTCTGCGCCGGTGGTGCTGCACTGCGAATACAGCGATGCGCAACTGCTGGTCTTGCTGGCGCATGATGCCGACCCCTTCAACCGTTGGGAAGCCGGTCAGCGCCTGGCCATGCGCCGTGCGCTGGCGGCCATCGCACAGGGCGGCGGGTCAGAGCAGGTATTGGACAGCGCGTTTTTAGAGGCCATGCGCCAGGTGCTACGCCACCCGGGCCTGGACGCGGCCTTCAAAGAACTTACGCTTACCCTGCCCTCTGAGGCCTACATCGCCGAGCAATTGCCCCAGGTGGACCCGCAACAAGTCCATGCGGTGCGCGAAGCGATGCGCTTGCAAATGGCCCGCGCACTGCATGCTGACTGGCAATGGGCGTTTGAGGCGCACCGCCACAACGGCGCCTACCAAGCCGATGCTTTGTCAGCCGGGCGCCGTGCCCTGGCCGGGCAGGCCTTGGTCTATTTGTGCCTGGCCGGTGTGGCCGACCAGAACATGCAGTGGCAACAGGCGGCGCTCAGCAGCTTTGCGGGCGCCGGCAATATGACCGACCGCTTTAACGCGCTGAACGCTCTGGTGGGCAGCGGCAGCCCTCTGGCGGCGCAAGCGCTGGCAAAGTTCCATGCCTTGTTCAAAAATGAGGCGCTGGTGATCGACAAATGGTTTGCCATCCAGGCCGGCACCTGCGACCGGAGCGGCCAGGTGCTGCGCGAAGTGCGCCAGCTGATGGAGCACCCCGACTTCACCTTGCGCAACCCCAACCGGGCGCGCAGCCTGATTGCGGTGTACTGCAACAACCCCGCTGCATTCCACCGCCCGGACGCCGCCGGTTACGTGTTCTGGAGTAAGCAGGTGGCCGAGCTGGACGCCATCAACCCGCAAGTGGCAGCGCGCCTGTCGCGCACCCTGGACCGCTGGGCGCAACTGGCAGAGCCCTACCGCAGCGGCGCCCGCGAAGCCTTGCTGCGGCTTGCCGCCAAGCCCGATTTGAGCAATGATGTGCGCGAAGTCATAGACCGGGCGCTGTCCATTTAAAGCAAACGCCCGCTCCGCCCCACCCGTTTGGAGAACAAGACCATGGCCAAATCCATATCCCTCACCCGCTATTTGGTGGAGCAACAAAGAGTGGACGGGCTGATCCCCGCGCAGCTGCGCCTGCTCCTCGAAGTGGTGGCCAGGGCCTGTAAAAGTATCAGCCATTCGGTGAACAAAGGCGCCTTGGGCGAAGTGCTAGGCAGCGCGGGTAGTGAAAACGTGCAAGGCGAAATCCAAAAAAAGCTGGACATCATCGCCAACGAAGTGCTGATCGAAGCCAATGAATGGGGCGGCCATCTGGCGGCTATGGCCAGTGAGGAAATGGACGAGATTTACCAGGTGCCCAACCGCTACCCGCGCGGCGAATACCTGCTCTTGTTTGACCCTTTAGACGGCTCCAGCAATATCGACGTCAACGTCAGCATAGGCACCATTTTTAGCGTGCTGCGCAAGCCAGAAGGCGTGCAGGTTTCGGAAAAAGACTTTTTGCAAGCGGGCCGTCAACAAGTAGCCGCGGGCTATTGCGTGTATGGCCCGCAAACCACACTGGTGCTGACAGTAGGCCATGGCGTGGCGATGTTCACCTTAGACCGCGAGCAAGGCTCTTTTGTGCTGACGCAAGAGCATGTGCGCATCCCCGAAGACACCCAGGAATTTGCCATCAATATGAGCAATATGCGCCATTGGGATGCGCCGACCAAGCGCTACATTGACGAATGCCTGCAAGGCCGCGTAGGCCCGCGTGGCAAAGACTTTAATATGCGCTGGATTGCCAGCATGGTGGCCGATGTGCACCGCATCCTGACGCGCGGCGGCGTGTTCATGTACCCCTGGGACCAACGCGAACCCAACAAACCCGGCAAGCTGCGTCTGATGTACGAAGCCAACCCCATGGCCTGGCTGGTAGAGCAAGCCGGTGGCGCAGCCACCAACGGCCAGCAACGCATTTTGGACATTGCCCCTGAACAACTTCACCAACGGGTCAGCGTGGTGCTGGGTTCGAAAAACGAGGTGGAACGGGTAACGCAGTACTACGCGCAAGCCACCCCGGCCTGAAGGCCTGCTAAATACCCCCCTGGCTATAATCCCGCCCTGGTGTGCCGGTGTAGCTCAGTCGGTAGAGCAGCTCATTCGTAATGAGAAGGTCGGGTGTTCGATTCATCTCTCCGGCACCAATAAGTCATTGTTTCTATTGAATTTTTTCTTAAAAGATGAACATGCCAGTTGTGTACAAGCAGCTATACAACTGATCTATGCGTCAAAAGTAGTCGAAATCAACCGATTCAGACGCGATTGGGCCAAAGTAATAAAGTTGAAGTGCTGCAAACTCCATTGCCATCAATCTGGCAATTCATCACCTGGCACGGTGGGCGCGTTTGGTACCAGATACACAAACCGATCGAAGTCGCTCCGACTGCCCTTCGCGGCCTCCAGATTGAGATAGTCCAAAGTTATCACCGACGCCATCTTCTCTGACACGCCTGCAGCAATGAATTGGTTCACAGAAATATCGTCGCGCAGGGCCAGCTCCTTCACCTTTTGGTGAACAGAATTGGGTAGTCGTACGGTCAATGCGGTCATGATTTACTCAGCAAAGTCAAAAAATCAGCCGGTGTGATGGCATTCACCTTCAGTTCCGGGATTGCAATCGAGCCTAGCTGGTGGCAAAAACTCACGCAGCCTTCAAAGGCTCCACGCTCAGGCGCAGGCCCACGGCGGCAAGCACCTTATGAACCGTGGCCAATGTGGGGTTTCCAGTAGCGCTCAGGGCTTTGAACAAGGTTTTATCGCCCAGATCAGCACGGCGGGCCACTTCTGTCATGCCGTGCGCTTTGGCTACGTGTCGCAGCGCTACCAGCAGTGCGGCCGGGTCCTCAAGGTCAATCACGGCCTCAATGTAGGCAGCAGCTTGGACGGGGTCTTTCATGGATTCGACCATGTAGTCGTCAAAACTCATATCACGGGGTGCGGTCATGGCTTACCTCTTTGTTTCCAGTCTTTCAAATATTCAATGGCACGTTCAATGTCACGGCTTTGGTCGGCTTTGTCTCCACCGCACAGCAGTAGCACCAAAATCGGCCCCTGCCTGCTTAAATACACTCTGTACCCTGGCCCATAGTCAATGCGCAGCTCTTGCACGCCATCGCGCAGGGGCTTGCAGTCGCCAAAGTTGCCAGCAGCCACGCGAACCATTCGCGCCTGAATTTGTGCTTTGGCCCGTAAGTCTTTCAAGGCTTCAAGCCACACAATCAACGGCTGTGCCGCCTGTCTGTCGGTGTAGATTCGGACTTCCATGATGGTATCTTAAAAAATACTGTTACGCCACCACGCGCAGCTTGCCCGGTTCGGCTTGGGTCAATTTGTCGCCGTTAAGCAAGGGAAAAACTGTTATGCGCCTTCCAGCGCGACCATGGGCTTGATGCGCTTGCGATCTTTGGCGGTTTGGCCTGCGGTCCATAAATCGCGCTGGGTTCGTAGCGCCAGCCAGTAGCCCGGCGTGGTGCCCAGGGCTTCGGCCAATCGCAGGTCCATATCCGCAGACACGGCGGCGTGTCCGAGCAGCACGCGCGAAAGCATCACCCGGCTGATACCTATGTGCGAGGCGAAGGCCGTCACGCTGGCGCCCAGGTCATCGAGCCAGCCGGCCAGCAGTTCGCCGGGGTGCGCGGGGCTGTGAATGTTCATTGTGTGTTCCTCAGTGGTAGTCCAAACAATCCAGTAGCTCTAGACCAAGTACTTTGTGCCGGAATGTGAGAATCCTAATGCGTTAAGCCTTGATTTACAAATTGGGTGTTTGTAACACGCAAAGTACCCGTCTTAGTCTTTGCATCAGACGCAATATCGGCTTGCTCCAGCAGGTGCGCCTCGATTCGCTCTAGGTGGGGGCTCAGGGTG
>JBBAPY010000238.1:0-4858 GCA_040400635.1 Rhodoferax sp. | reverse complement strand
CACAAAGAGCAGGTCTTGGGGCGTAACCAGCCAGGCTGCAAACGTGCAGCGCATCCAGTGAGAGATTGCATTGAGCATACAAACCGACGATTTTTCGCCCGCACCGGCTGCCCGCATGGTGTCGGCCGCGCCGCTGTCCGGCCCGGAAGAGGCTATTGAGCGCGCACTGCGTCCCAAACTACTGGACGACTATGTGGGCCAGGCCAAGGTGCGCGAGCAGTTGGAGATATTTATTGGCGCGGCGCGCAAGCGAGACGAGGCGCTGGACCATGTGCTGCTGTTCGGCCCGCCCGGCCTGGGCAAGACCACGCTAAGCCACATCATCGCCCATGAATTAGGCGTCAACCTGCGCCAAACCAGCGGGCCGGTATTGGAAAAGCCCAAAGATCTGGCCGCGCTGTTGACCAATCTGGAAAAAAACGATGTGCTTTTTATCGATGAAATTCACCGCCTGAGCCCGGTGGTGGAGGAAATTCTCTACCCGGCGCTGGAGGATTACAAAATCGACATCATGATCGGCGAAGGCCCGGCGGCGCGCTCGATCAAGCTCGATTTGCAGCCCTTTACGCTGGTGGGCGCGACCACGCGCGCGGGCATGCTGACCAACCCACTGCGCGATCGGTTTGGCATCGTGGCGCGGCTGGAGTTTTATAGCGCCGAGGAATTGCAGCGCATCGTGACCCGCAGCGCCGGCCTGCTCAAGGTACCCATGGCCGAGGAAGGCGGATTTGAAATTGCCCGCCGCTCGCGCGGCACACCGCGTATTGCCAACCGCTTGCTGCGCCGGGTGCGCGATTACGCCGACGTCAAGGGCGTGGGCACGATCACCCTGGACATTGCCAACCTGGCGCTCAAGATGCTGGATGTGGACCCGCAAGGCTTTGACCTCATGGACCGCAAACTGCTCGAAGCAGTGATCCACCGCTTTGACGGCGGGCCGGTGGGTTTGGACAACATCGCCGCCAGCATTGGCGAGGAGCGCGAAACCATTGAAGACGTGATCGAGCCCTATCTGATTCAGCAAGGCTATCTGCAACGCACGCCACGCGGTCGCATTGCGACACTGGCAGCCTACCGGCATCTCGGCGTGGCCGCACCTGCGGGCCAGGCGCCGGATTTACTGAGCTAGGTCAAAAGACCCAAGCCGCCCAACAGCGCCAAAACCGCTGCTTGCACTGCCAAGGTTTCCAGAGCGCGCAAGCGGCCTTGTAAGTAAGCGCCCATGGCCCAAGCGGCAGCGCACAATGCGGCGCAGTACAGGGCAGCGTGTTGCCAAGGCATGGCATCGGCGTGCCATAAAAACACCGTACTAACCGCCATCAAGCCAAGGTATTGGAAGGAGGCAAACGAGCGCTGCTGCGGGTTCAAGGACGGATCAAAGCGCTGCACCTGGCCGATGTCAAAGGCAGGCTTGGCCTGAGCCCCAACAGGCTGCCAATCCGGCGGCTTGAACCAGACCGCCAACTTATCGCGCCAGCGCGGCGTGCGCCAGGCGGTGGCAGCTAAACCGGCATAGACCTCCAGATTGGCCCACAAGGGGTCCCAGCTATTGAGCGGTGTACGGGTGCCGTAGACGCAGCGTTCCTGCTCTTCTTGGAAGGTGCCAAACAGCCGGTCCCAGACCACCAAAATACCGCCGTAGTTGCGGTCCACATAGCCCTCATTGACGGCATGGTGTACCCGGTGGTTGCTGGGTGAGCAAAACACGCGGTCGAACCAGCCCAGCTTGCCCACATGCTCGGTATGTACCCAGAACTGGTAGAGCAAATCGACCAGCGCCACGATGCCAAATAACAGCGGCGGCACGCCCAACAGCGCCAGCGGCAGGTAAAAGACCCAACCCAGCAGTCCGCCACTAGCGGTCTGGCGCAAGGCGGTGGACAGGTTGTATTCCTGGCTTTGGTGGTGCACCACGTGCGCAGCCCAGAAAACAGCCACCTCATGCCCGGCGCGGTGTAGCCAGTAGTAACACAGGTCGTACAGTAACAAGGCCCCGAGCCAGCCGTACCAATGGCTCCACACATCGGCATCTGGAAACAGGGCAATGCGCTCAAACACCCAGGCATAGGCCGCAATGCCGATGAACTTGGCCAGCACGCCGACCACCTGGCTGAGCAGGCCCAGACTCAGGCTGTTGAGGGTGTCACTAAAAGCGTAACTACTGCGCGCGGCCACACCGGCGCTGCGTTTGCGCCTATCCCACCAGAGCTCAAAGGCCATAGCGGCCAGAAACACCGGAAATGCAAAAACAATGATTTTGGACATAGGCCTATTGTGCGCAATCCAAGGCAATAAGGCAGCGGGAGAAACCCTGCACCAAAGCACCTAGGCGCCTAGGCAGCAAATTCATCGCGCGGGCCTTCGTCCAAGTGTCCGGTGTCGGCCCAGCCCACCAAGGTCAGGGCTTGGGGCGTCCAGAGCAAGCGGTTGATGGCGCAATTGCCCAACTCCCAGGTGCGCGCTGCGCTAATGCCCTGGCCGGTGGCCAGGCGGTAAAAAACGTCCAGCACTCCGCCGTGCGTGACGATGGCAATATGTGCACCCGGGTGCGCTTGGGCAATGGTGCTCAGCGCGGCGTGCACGCGTTCAAACACCTGGGTTTGGCTCTCGCCACCGGGCGGTGCCCAGGCCGGGTCGCGCTGTTTCCAGCGCAGCGCCTCCTCGGGATGCAAGTCGCCAACTTGCGCATAGGTCAGGCCTTCAAAGCGGCCAAAGCAACGCTCGCGCAAGCCCGGGTGGGTGCGGATGTCGGGCGGCGCAATGCCACTATGCCGGGCAATCGCCTGCGCGGTATGGTGGGCACGGCAGAGGTCGCTGCTGTAAATCACTTGCAGCGCGCTATCAGCCAAAGCTGCGCCCGCGCGCTCGGCCTGCCAGCGGCCCAGGTCATTGAGGTCAATATCGAGCTGCCCTTGCAAGCGCGTGATGGCATTCCAGGCGGTTTCGCCATGGCGTACCGCCGTAATGCGCGTGGGCGACTCAGTAGATACGGCGCTGTTGCTCATGGGCGCAGTTCCATGCCCCCTGGGCCAATTTCCACATTGACGCTGCTGGGGCCAGATGCTTCTTTCGGAAAATCGCGCATCGCCGCCAGGAGCACCGCGGGCAGGATCTGGGCCTGGTCGTTCCAGGGGCCGGTGTGCTGCGCCGAGGCCTCGTACACCACCTCGCGGCTAAGGGCGTCACGCACCAGCACCTGGACCTGGAAGCGGTAAAGCATGGACTCGATGGGCAAGAACAAAGGAGGCGCAGCGAATACCGGGCGCACGGGAAAACCACCCCAAATCCGCCTAAAAACCGGCTCATTGCGCAGCACCTGTTCGCTCGCTACACCCAATTGCACCGTGTAGCGCGGCGCTTGGCTGGCCAGCGTCAAGCCCACACGCTGCAAAACCGGCTGTGCCCACTGTTCGCGCTGCACTTGCGCCGCTGCATCGGCTTGCTGCGAGGGCAGGCGCTCAAACTGGTAGCTTGACGCTGCCACGTCCGCGCTAGCGCTGCGAAAACTACGTACCTCGCTGTCGATAAGCCGGGTAGTGGCGCAACCGGCCAAGGCGGCTAGCCATACCAGCAAACCCAGCCGCAAAGCCAAACGCACAAGTACTCGCATAGACACGCCCCTAAAGCTCAGTTGCTGGACCATTGCACTGCACCCAGTGCTGGCAGGCCATGCAGTGGCCGGGCCGGCAGTTCCTCGGCGTCAAAAGCCTTGTCGCCATCGATCTGCGGCACGCCGGTCGTCTGGATATTTTTGAAGTCGTGGCGCTGGGTATCCATCAAATGTGAGGGCACTACGTTTTGCAAAGCGGTAAACATGCTTTCAATACGACCGGGGTATTGCTTTTCCCAGTCCCGCAGCATATTGCCGATTTGTTTACGTTGCAGGTTTTCCTGGCTGCCGCACAAGGTGCAGGGAATGATAGGGAAAGCGCGGTGCGAGGCCCAGCGTGTCAGGTCTTTTTCGGCCACATAGGCCAGGGGCCGGATGACGATATGGCCGCCGTCGTCGCTCACCAGCTTGGGCGGCATGCCTTTGAGCTTGCCACCAAAAAACATGTTCAGGAAAAAGGTTTGCAACATATCGTCGCGGTGGTGGCCCAGTGCGATCTTGGTCACTTTTAACTCATCGGCCACGCGGTACAAAATGCCCCGGCGCAAGCGGCTGCACAAGCTGCACATGGTCTTGCCCTCGGGGATTACTTTTTTAACAATGCTGTAGGTGTCCTGCGTCTCGATATGAAAAGGAACGCCCAGCTGCTTGAGGTAAGCGGGCAGCACATGGTCCGGGAAACCGGGTTGCTTCTGGTCGAGATTGACGGCGATGAGCTCGAAATGGATGGGCGCGCGCTGCTGCATTTTGAGCAGGATATCGAGCATGCCGTAGCTGTCTTTGCCGCCCGAGACGCAAACCATCACACGATCGCCCTCTTGGATCATGCCAAAGTCCATGATGGCCTGGCCCACCTGGCGGCACAGGCGTTTTTCCAGCTTATGGATTTCGTGGGCGGCACGCTCTGCTGCATCGCGCACAGGGGCGGCAGCGTCCTGAACACTTTGGGTTTGCGCCGGGGCTAGGGCTTCGGTCAACATCGCTATTCCTTGGTTTACCACTGGCCGGTTTCCACCCGGATGGCTACTTCGCAATCGTCAAATATTTTTAACTTCGCGATTTTCACACGCACACCCACCACGCCCGGCAATTGCAGCAAACGATTGGCCAATTTGCCGATCAGGCTTTCGAGCAGGTTCACATGCTCGGCGGTGCATTCGGCAATGATGATCTGGCGTACCTTGCGGTAGTCCAGCACGTGGTTGATATCGTCGTCCTCGGGCAGCAAAGGCTGGGTGCCCAGGTGCA